>JAKSOK010000099.1 GCA_024405615.1 Phascolarctobacterium sp. | reverse complement strand
CCTTACCCGTTTACTTATTATTCTTCTAGATAATGCTATTAAATATTCTGAACCTAACACCGAAATTAATTTTTCCTTAACAGCTCAAAAAAATAATGTGCTCATAAAAATTGCCGATCAAGGTATTGGTATTAAACCCGAGGATAAGGAGCAAATTTTTGAGCGCTTTTATCGCGTAGATAAAGCTAGAAGCCGTAGCATGGGTGGTTTAGGCTTAGGTCTATCTTTAGCTAAAGCAATAGTTAATCAGCATAATGGCAAAATTTGGATTGAAGATAATAAACCCCAGGGCAGCATTTTTAATGTTCAGCTTCCCAAACACTCTTAATAAAATCAAGCAAAACCACAAGTACCCCCTTTACTAACAATAAGTAAAGGAGGTACTTTTTATTTAAGTTTAAATTCATTCAGTTTATTTTCATTAATTATTTTTTAATACAAGCCTGCTATACTACAGATAAAACTTAAACATAAGAACAAAACAGGAGGCTATCATGACTAAAATTTCTATTATCATTGCCCTACAGGATTGCATAAATTCTCTTAACAACGTAAAAGCTTGCCTAGAAAGCATTCAGAAACAAACCTATAAAAACCTGGAAACAATCATAGTGAAAAAAGCTAGCTCAACGGAAATTACAGAGATTTGCGAAAGATATGCTTCTGTAGATAATCGCTTTAGACTTATCAATCAAGAATATACTACCATTAACGAAGGACGCAATATAGGACTGCAATATGTTACCGGCGACTACGTGTTGTTCGTCAATGATAATGATTTTCTTTTGCCCACAATGATAGAAAAAAGTATAAAAATTGCTAAAAATACAGCCTCTGATATTGTAATCTTTGAATGGTTAAACAAAACCGCTAAAGGAATTGTCGAATCTCCTCTTCCCTGCAAGATTAGAAATTTCCATCAGGCTTTATTAGGAGATATCTTATATAATCGCCAGCCCGCGTATATCTGGAATAAATTATATTCTAAAAAGCTTTGGCAATCCGTAAAATTAAATACTCTAGAAACAGCTGATGATTCCGATACAATAAAAGCCATTTGCAAAAAAGCTTCTAACATTTTTTACTTACCTCAGGCTCTTTACGTTAATAGCTCTTTGTACTTACATCCCCAAGTTAGTACTCCTAAAACAAACTTTTTATCTAGCATCAAATTAGCTACATTTCTATTTATTTCTCATGTAAAGCTTCTAATTGAATAAAAGTCTTTTGAGCAAAATTAAAAACGCTTACCTTGCGGTAAGCGTTATTTTTTCGCGCGCCTTTTGTTAGGTGAATTAACACCTACCTGTATCTCCAAAAGTTTCCCCTCATTTGGCTCTTCAGCGAACCGCCAAGTTATATATTTATTTACGGCGGCAAACGGTCACGCGAGTGTATACAGGTTTTTCAAAAAAAATAAGCAACTTTTGGGCGTAGAGCATTAGCTCAACAACACCATTGTTGCTTACAAGGGATAGTATACTACACACCTTTTTTGTTGTAAATAGCAAACGTTTATGAATAATGTATACATTCTGCTTTTTTATGCAAATTTATGCAAAACAGCCTAGACAAAACGTCTAGGCTGTAATTTTATGCGTTAGATTTAATATTAAAATTTTTCTTCGGTCAAAACTTCATAAGCTTCAACATATTTGCCGATGGTTTTATCAACAATATCTTGAGGCAAAGTCCAGTTATGGCCTTCATTAGCCTTCAGCCAGTTACGAGCAAATTGCTTGTCGTAAGAAGGTTGATCATGGCCAATTTCATAGCCTTCACGAGGCCAGAAACGGCTATTATCCGGAGTCAAAATCTCATCACCTAAAGTAACAACACCATTTTCGTCCAGGCCAAATTCAAACTTAGTATCAGCAATGATGATGCCCTTTTCCCAAGCATAATCAGCACATTTTTTATAAATAGCCAAAGTGTATTCTTTCAGCTTTGCAGCATATTCCTCACCTTTGCCCGGGAAATATTTTTCCAGGTAAGCAATGCTTTGTTCATAAGAGATATTCTCATCATGATCGCCAATTTCAGCTTTAGTAGACGGAGTATAAATAGCTTCCGGCAGCTTTTGGCATTCTTTTAAGCCTTCAGGCAATTTAATACCACAAACTTCACCAGTTTTTTGATAGTTTACCCAGCCAGAACCAGTGATATAACCACGAACAATACATTCAACCGGCAGCATTTCTAATTTCTTAACTTTTACGCTGTTACCTACAAATTCCGGTTGTTGGAAAAACTCAGGCATATCCTTGTTATCCATAGAAATCACTTGGTTAGGAACAATATCTTCAGTAAAGTCAAACCAGAATTTAGACATTCTGTTGAGCACTTCGCCCTTACGCGGAACGATATTATTTAAAATAACATCAAAGCAGGAAATACGATTGGAAGCAACCATGATGATGCTATCGCCAATATCGTACATCTCACGAACTTTACCAGATTTAAACGGTTTGTATTCTTGCATTTTGTACCCCTCCTAAAAATAAAAACCATTGTATATATCTATTGGCTTTAACAAAAATATAATACCACTTAATATTTAATAAGTCTATGCTTTTTTATATTTCTATTAGCCAAATATAGCAATATTATTCGCTTAAAGCAGCATCCAACTCTGCAATGAGCGCCTTCTTATCTAAACCCTTACCAATGAAGACCAAGCGAATCATGCGGTCGCCATATTTGTCATCCCATTCTTCTAAAAGCTCAGGATTTGCAGCGATGATTTGTTTTCTAATCTCTACATCTTCTGCATCTACCCACAAGCCATCGTCCTCTAGTTGAATTTGTTTGCCGCATTGTTCAAAAATATAGGCACGAATACGGTCGTCATCAAACCACAGGAAGCCCTTGGAACGAATTACCTTAGTACGCCATTTATTGATAACTTGAGCGAATTTCGGTTGGTTGAAGGGACGACGACGGAAATATACGAAGGTTTCAATGCCATATTTTACATGGTGATGATGATGGTGACCATGGCAGCCACAGGTGCAGTTAGGACCATGCTCATGTTCTTCCTCATCATGATGGTGATGGCAGCAATGTTCATGCTCTTCGTCTTCTTCTTCATGGTGGTGATGGCAATGTTCATGCTCTTCTTCTTCATCCTCATCATGGTGGTGGTGGTGGCATTGTTCCTGCTCTTCGTCGTCTTCATCGTCATGGTGGTGATGGTAGCAATGTTCATGCTCTTCGTCTTCATCGTCATGGTGGTGATGGTGATGTTCTTCCTCTTCTTCTTCCTCTTTAGCTAAATCGTCATTCTCCAATGCTTTAATCCAGCCAGCAGACATAGCAGCAGTTTCAAAATCAAAAGCATCAGTACCTAAAATATTAGCCAAATCTACTTGAGAATGAGTAGTTTCAATCAATTTTGCATCCGGAGCTAAAGCTTTAATAACATCTTTAACCTGTGCCAAATCTTCAGCACTTACCAGGTCAACCTTGTTCAACAAAATAGTATTGCAGAATTCCAGTTGTTCAATAATTAAACGTTCTACATCCTCTTCATCAGTTTCCTTTTGCAGATCTTCGCCATGGTTAAATTCATCGGTCAGACGGAAAGCATCTGCAACAGTTACGATATTGTCCAGATAGCACAGCGGTTCTTCGTCCTCATCCAAACCTAAAGCCTGATCCATCATGGTAATGGTTTGTGCTAAGGTAATAGGATTGCCTGCGCCACTTGCTTCAATCAGAATGTAATCATATTTGCCAGCATCACAAAGCTGCTTCAGTTGTTCAATGAGGTCAGCCTTCAAAGTGCAGCAAGCACAACCATTGCTTAAGGATACAACGCTACCGCTATCTTCCTTTTGAATGCTTGCACCTTCAGCGATAAGACGAGCATCAATATTAACCTCGCCTACATCGTTAACAATAACTGCTACATGGTAGCCGTGATCTTGTTGTAAAATATAATTCATCAGTGTAGTTTTGCCAGAGCCTAAGTAACCGGTCAGCAAACATACGGGAATTGATTTACGTTCCATTTTCCTTCTCCTTTTTATAATTAGAAATCACTAGATAGTGTTAAAAGCAAATTTATATAATGGTACCGCCGCCAACTACTACGTCGCCATCATACAGCACCAAGGATTGTCCCTTCGTAATAGCTCTTTGGGGTTCATCAAAATCAACAAGCAAAGTGTCCTCATCCGGCTGAGTAACAGTTGCCCATTGCTCCACATGATGATAACGAATACGCGCCTTTAACCGACGAGGCTCGGTGATGCGCTCACAATCTATAAGGTTAATATCCTTTGCTTCTACATGGGTACTAAACAGCTGATCATTGGTAGCTAAAATTACTTTGTTATGAGCTACGTCAATTTCTTTAACATACATTGGCTGCGGCAACGCCAAGCCTAAGCCTTTACGTTGACCCACAGTGTAATAAATTATACCCTTGTGGCGACCTAAGACTTTACCTTCAACGTCTACGAAATCACCAGCCTTAAACTTTTTGCCCGTTTGCTTTTCGATAAATTCAGCATATTTACCATTTTCTACAAAGCAAATATCCTGACTATCATGCTTACGCGCATTAACAAAACCATGTTTTTCGGCAATATCTCTTATTTCTGGCTTGCAATAGCCACCTAAAGGAAATTGCACATGGGCCAGCTGCTCCTGAGTCAAAGAGTACAGTACATAGCTTTGGTCTTTATGAGGATCAACACCTTTAACCAACAGGTAGCGTCCCTTAGCTTCATCATAGCGAACCTGCGCATAATGCCCTGTAACCACAAATTCACAGCCCAGCTCTTGAGCTTTCGCATAAAGCTTACCAAATTTCAGGTGACGGTTACAGTCCACACAGGGATTAGGCGTACGACCGTGTTCATAGGCATCGATAAAACGACTAATAACGTGCTCGCGAAATTTATCCGCAAAATTAATCACGTGATGCTCCATGCCCAAGTCCTGACATATCTTGGCCGCATCGCGCACATCCTGCTCCCCACCACAGGTAGATTTTTGGAACAGACTCATGGTCGCACCAATACATTCATAGCCCTGTTGCTGCATCAGGAGGGCGGACACGCTGGAATCAACACCACCACTCATGGCAATTAAAGCTTTTTTATTTAAACTCTGTTGAGACATGATTATTCTCCTTTGCCATTGGCAAAACTAAACTTAAAGCATCTTATATTGTATCACAAATTGTAAGCTTTTGCCTACAAGAAATATTTCTATTTCCTCACATCTCCTCGGTCTGAAACAATTGTATAGCCAGCAGCCTTTACGCGCAGCTCCAGACAGCTTTTACATTGGGCAGATTCTTCGCCCGTACAAATTTTATTATCATAAAGCTGATAATGCTTGCGCACACTTGTAGGAGACAAATTAGGCATAACTACATTTCCACCTGCCTTTAGTCCTAACTCACGACCATTAGGCGCAATTGTACCTAAAGCAGTGGTAGACGGAAGCAATGCATAGGGGAAACATAAGCGTAAAATAGAAAGCATCCGTAACGAAAGGCTTAAGCTGCCGTCAGCCTCAGCGTTAAAAGGCGTATCCTTGTGATGGATAAAAGGGCCTATGCCAATCATGTCCGGTTGCAATTCCTGTAAAAAGCGGATATCACAAACAAGATTTTTTATAGTCTGATAAGGAGAGCCTACCATAAAGCCTGCACCAACCTGATAGCCAAGTTCCTTCAAATCCTTTAGACAGCGTTTGCGATTAGCCAAGCTCATGCTTTCAGGATGTAATTTCCCATAATGGAGCTCGTCCGCAGTTTCATGTCGTAACAGATAGCGATCAGCACCAGCCTGTTTATAGGCTGCATAAGCTTCGCGGCTCTTTTCGCCAATGGAAAGAGTAATCGCGCAATCAGGAAATGCTTCTCGTATGGTCGCAACCAGATCACAAACGCGCTCATCCGTATAATAAGGATCTTCGCCCCCCTGCAGCACGAAGGTTCTAAAGCCCAGCTTATAACCCTCCTTGCAACAAGCAAGTATTTCTTCCTTAGTCAAGCGATAACGCTGCGCTTTGCAATTACCAGCCCGAATTCCACAGTAGTAGCAATTGTTTTTACAATAGTTGGTAAACTCAATCAGTCCACGGACATAAACCTTATCACCATAATGCTGTCTACGTACCTTATCTGCTGCTATGGCCAAGATTTTATTAGTTTCCTCAGGATAAGGTGTAGCAATCAATGTAACAAATTCCTCATCCGTCAGATTTTTCTCCTGCGCCAGCTTGGCAATGAGCTCTTCAATATATGCAATTGTGATTTTCTTATCACTAGTCATATTGATCAAACATGCCTCCTTAGGCACAAATAGTTAAAGAAGTACAGCAATTTACAAAACCCCTGCTGCACATCAGGTGTAACAGGGGCCAAACTTAAATTTGATAATCAAAATTCATTGATTGC
>JAKSOK010000098.1 GCA_024405615.1 Phascolarctobacterium sp. | reverse complement strand
AAGCTACTCCGGCTCCTCCCGTAGGTCCTGCACTGGGTCAAGCTGGTGTAAACATCATGGGCTTCGTAAAAGAGTTCAATGCTCGTACAGCTCAACAAGCAGGTTTGATTATTCCTGTTGTTATTACTGTATACGAAGATCGTTCCTTTACTTTCGTTACCAAAACCCCTCCGGCTGCTGTTCTGCTGAAGAAAGCTGCTGGTCTGGAAAAAGCATCTGGCGAACCTAACAAGAAGAAAGTTGCTAAGTTGCCTCGTGCTAAAGCTCGCGAAATCGCTGAGATGAAAATGGCTGACCTGAATGCTGCATCTGTTGAAGCTGCTACAGAAATGATCTGTGGTACCGCTCGTAGCATGGGTATCGTTATTGAAGACTGATTGTAAGCGGTTTTCTTAATTGCGTGGGAGGCCAATAACCGTTATTACCACAAGGAGGATTTTATCAATGGGTAAGAAGTACATCGAAGCTGCTAAGTTAATCGAAGCAGACAAACTCTACTCTCCGAAAGAAGCAGTAGAACTGGTTAAGAAAACCAATACTACTAAATTTGACGCAACTGTTGAAGTTGCATTCCGTTTGGGCGTAAACCCCAAATATCCTGATCAACAAGTTCGTGGCGCTATGGTTCTGCCTCACGGCACTGGTAAATCCAAAAAAGTTTTGGTATTTGCTAAAGGCCCCAAGATTCAAGAAGCTGAAGGCGCTGGCGCTGACTATGTAGGCGGCGAAGAACTGGTTAACAAAATTAAAGACGGCTGGATGGATTTTGAAGTCTGCATCGCAACTCCCGACATGATGGGTCTTGTTGGTCGTCTGGGTAAGATTTTAGGCCCCCGTGGTTTAATGCCTAACCCGAAAGTTGGTACCGTTACCATGGACGTAGCAAAAGCTGTTAAAGAATCCAAAGCTGGTAAGATTCAATATCGTACCGATAAAGCTGGTAACGTACAATGCCCTATCGGCAAAGCTTCCTTTACCGAAGAGCAATTACTGGAAAACTACATTGCACTGGCTGAAACTCTGGTAAAAGTTAAACCTTCCGGAGCAAAAGGTCAATACATGAAAACTATCACCATGTCCTGCACCATGGGTCCTGGCGTACCTGTTGACGTATTGAAAGCAACCAGCAACAAATAATCGTAGTTATCCATTACTAAATCAGAAGATAATCGGGCCATAGACAGTAGGTGCTTAACGGCGTAAGTAGAGTGTACTACGCCTGCCGAGGCTGGAGCGTGAAGATATATTTGTCCTTCCGACCTCCGGCTATAAAGGCCGAAGGTCTTTTTGATTTAATAAAAAAATATCAAAGAAGGAGGTGCGATCGCATGGCAGTTATTAGACCTGAAAAAGCAGCTAAAGTTGCTGAATTGAAAGAGATTTTCTCTAGCGCTAAATGTGTTGTTTTAGTTGACTTCTGTGGTTTGACTGTAGCTCAGGATACCGACCTGCGTCGTAAAATGCGTGAAGCAGGTGTTGCTTACGAAGTAAATAAGAACACCCTGATCCGCATCGCTGCTGAACAAGCTGGCGTTGAAGGCTTAGCAGCTATTCTGGAAAAGAATACCGCTGTAGCTTCTAGCGCAGAAGATGCTGTTGCAGTTGCAAAAGTTATTTGCGAATTCGCAAAAACTAACAAACAATTAGTTGTTAAAGCTGGCGTTCTTGATGGCAAAGTAATTAGTGCTGATGAAGTTAAAGCACTGGCATCTCTGCCTTCCAAGGAAGTTCTTATTGCAAAGATGCTGGGCAGCATGAATGCTCCTATCAGCGGCTTTGTCAATGTATTGCAAGGTACCATCCGCAACGTTGTATACGCTCTGGACGCTGTACGCAAAGCAAAAGAATCTGCATAATTTGCACAAAAATGAAATTGCCGCTTAGAGTGGCGTAATATTAAAATTTAAAAATTAATTACTTATTGGAGGTAACTATAATGAATAAAGAACAAATCATCGAAGCTATTGAATCCATGACCGTATTGGAATTATCTGAATTAGTAAAAGCTCTGGAAGAAAAATTCGGCGTATCCGCTGCTGCTCCTGTTGCTGTTGCTGCTGCTCCCGCTGCTGCTGCTGCTGCTGCTGAAGAAAAAACCGAATTCGACGTTATCCTGACTTCCGCTGGCGACAAGAAAATCGGCGTAATCAAAGTTGTTCGTGAAGTAACTGGCCTGGGCCTGAAAGAAGCTAAAGAATTAGTTGATGGCGCTCCCAAAGCTGTTAAAGAAAAAATCTCCAAAGCTGACGCTGACGCTCTGAAAGCTAAATTAGAAGAAGCTGGCGCTTCCGTAGAAGTTAAATAATTTCTCGCTGCGATAGCAGCAAAGAAGTTAGTTAATTGCTAACAATTACCTCTCTATTCTAGTGATAGAATAGAGAGGTTTTTTATTGCCTTTTACAATTTTTTGTGTTAAAATGTAAACTAATTGTTTTTAAATAAACTTTTGTCTGTTTAAATATTATTTATGTCCATAATACAAGATATATTGGTAAAAGGAGTAAAAATGGAAGACTTTAAAAAATATACAGTAGTTGCAAGTGGGAAAATGCGTGATGTGGCTTTTGCAAAGTTAGATGAAACTGTAAATCTTTTGGGTTGGCAGAAAGGTGGTAAAATTCCTGCTGATGAATTTGATAAACGTCTTGCAGAGGCTGATGCTTTGTTCTCTACTGGCAATATCAGAATAAATGAAGAATTATTAGCTAAAGCTCCAAAGCTTAAAGTTATTGCGCAGGCTAGCGTAGGTTATGATAACATTGATATTGAAGCATGTAATGCGCATGGAGTTCTAGTGGGAAATACTCCGGGAGTGTTAGTTGATGCTGTTGCTGATTTAGCGTATGGTTTGTTGATTGATAGCGCTAGACACATTGTTAGAGCGCATGAATTTGTTAAGAATGGTTTGTGGGGCGAGCGTAAACCTTTTGGGTTAACTACTGACTTGGCTGGCAAAACTTTGGGGATTGTTGGTATGGGCGATATTGGTAGCGCTATTGCTGCTAGAGCTCAGGTTAGCAAAATGAAGGTTATCTATAATAATCGTCATCGTCGTGAAGATGATGCTAAAACTGGTGCTAAATATGTTGATTTTTCAACTTTATTAGCTGAGGCTGATTTTATCGTTTTAGCAGTGACTCTTAACCCTTCGACAAAGAATTTATTTAATGCAGAGGTTATTGCAAAATTAAAACCGACTGCAGCTTTAATTAATATAAGCCGTGGAGCTGTTGTTGATACTGATGCATTGTATGATGCTTTGGTTAATGGAAAGCTTGCATATGCTGCAATGGATGTAACTAGTCCTGAACCGTTACTAGGTGAGCATAAATTGTTAACCCTTCCTAATGTAACGGTTACACCTCATATGGCTAGTGCTACTGTGGAAACTAGAGATGCAATGGCTTTACTGACTGTTGATAATATATTGGCTGGTTTAGAAGGAAAAATAATGCCGGCTCAAGTTAAATAATATGCTAGAAGATAATAACGTACTTGAAATTGAAGAAAATAAACATTCTATGCTGAGCTATCTCGCAGTGCGGGGACAGTTACTAAATCAAATAGAGTTGTTTGACACTCTATGGGATGAGTTGCTAGAGCAACCGATGCAGTATAGCTGGCTTCGAGTGTTGCGTATAAATTTAAGAAAACTGCGATCCGCAATTAAAATTTTAGAACCACTGCTTCCTCTTGAATCTAAAGAATGGCTTGCGTTCTTGAAAAATACTGCTGATACCTTGGGCTCTATCAGAGAGTATGATGTAGCTTTGAAAGAATGCGATAAATATACGTCATATCAGTTAGAGCAGCAAATTCCTGATTTGTATAAATGTCAAGAGCTTTTAGGTCTGAAAAAATTATTGGGAAATAAAAGAAAAGAAATGACTGATGCGTGGCTGCAAACTGCTAAACCAGGATGCATAGCTAATGAACTTGGCGATTTATTGATACTAATTAAAAATGAAGAGAAGCTTTCTGTTGAAGAGGAAGCTTTGGCTAATGCTTTTTTACAGGCTCGTTTGCAAAGTTGGGGTATTAAATTGTGCAACCGTTTGCAAAATGAATTTGATCAGGACAGTATTGAAAAGCTTCATTCTCTTCGTATTAAAGTAAAACGTTTCAGATATGCCTATGATGTTTATATGAATCTAGATGTCGATAACGAATTACTAGAGTGTTTAAAGAACGTGCAAGATCTTCTTGGTTCTATTCATGATGGTGAATGTGATATCTCTATTATAGAGGGTTTAGTTGCCGAAACTACTGACTTGCAATTAGTTAAAGAGTTTGAGTGTTTTAAAAATTGGCGCCTAGAAAAAACTAAGCAGCGTTTTGAAAGTTTGCCCAATGCTCGTGCAGAATTAATAACTGCATTACAATGCAATATTGCTGGGGCTCGTTTGCTTTAAAGATTTACGTAAATATATATATATTTATTTTATGTTTGTTCGAAATTGCTTGACAGTGGCAAATATTGTGATATAATAGCACTATCTCTGCCCATTTTTGCAGAGATAGTTTTGGTTTAATAGGATGAATATGGATAATTTGAAATTTTCCCGAGAAGACGCGATGAAAAAAATCCTTGAAGTGTATTCTCGATGGTATATTCTTCAAAATGAATTGACAACGACGTCAGGTAGAGTAGACAGTTCAGGTAACCCTAATCCAGAAATCACATTAGTACAAAGTGGTCGTATGGATGAGGAAGAAGGCCAATATCTCATGACACGCCGTGCCATGATTTGGGAAGCCGAAAGTCATGAGTATGTCTACTTTTTTAATGCTACTCATTTAACAAAAGCTGACGTAGAAAAAGCTCTCGCTGAAAGCTATGAAAGAGGCATGAAATGCATCGTGCCTGGCCCAAAGCATAGATGTTCTTATATAGCTTCAGTTATTGTTGCAGATTCTGCAGATAAAGAGGCTGTTAGCTATATCAAAAAATTTCAAAAGCGAGAAAATTTTAAAATGTCTTTACATGGTTGGATGGATCAAATAGTTGGTCTTGTAGTTCCTGGAAAAATTGAAGTTTCTCCGGGGAGTAAACGTATGGAAGATATTTTAGAATATTCATTGGACCCTGAAGGCTATAAGGATAGACGTAGGGGGATTAAAGGCTTCATAAAGAAGCTGTTTCGTTAAGGAAGTAATGCACTTCATATATATTATTTTTATTTTTTAGAAAGAAGGTTTTTTATGAACGGTTTCGTAATCCTCTTGATTTGTATGGCCATCCTTGGTGCTGGCTACAAAATCTACGGTACTTGGCTTGCCAAGGAATGGGGTATCGACGACAAAATCGAAACTCCTGCTCACACCATGGCCGACGGTGTTGACTATGTTGCAGCTCCGGTTCCGGTTCTGATGGGTCACCATTTCTCCTCTATTGCTGGTGCAGGTCCTATTACTGGTCCTATCGGCGCAATCAGCTTAGGCTTTGGCTGGCTGGCATGCTTATGCTGGATTCTGATTGGCGGTATCTTCTTCGGTGGCGTACATGACTATGGCGCACTGGTAGCTTCTATCCGTCATCGCGGCGGTTCCATTGGCGAAATTATTTCCGTTAACATGGGCAAACGCGCAAAACGTCTTTTCATCATCTTCGCTTACCTGACCCTGATCCTGGTTGTTGCTGCTTTCGCTGCAATCGTAGCTTCTACCTTTGCTGCTAAGTTTGATGCTTCTGGCAATGTAATCATGGCTCAATCCGTTAACCAAGCTCGTGTTGCAATGGTATCTTTGTTATTTATTATTATTGCTATGGTTTTCGGTTTCGCTGTATATCGTCGTAATGCATCTATGGTAACTTCTACTATTGCAGGTATCGTAGCTATCGTTGCTATTATTACTATCGGTATTAACTGGCATCCTATCTACCTGCCTCATTCTACCTGGATGTGGATTGTTGGTGCTTACATCGCTATTGCATCTGTAACTCCTGTATGGATTCTGCTGCAACCTCGTGACTATCTGTCTTCCTTCCTGCTGTATGCAATGCTGTTTGTTGCATTTGTAGGTGTAGTTGTTGCACAACCTTCTTTCAGTTCTCTGCCTTTAATCGAAGGTGCTAACTGCAAGACCTATGTATTCCCTGTACTGTTCACTACCATCGCTTGCGGTGCTATTTCTGGTTTCCACTCTCTGGTATCTTCCG
Source organism: Phascolarctobacterium sp. (assembly GCA_024405615.1). Classification (GTDB taxonomy): domain Bacteria; phylum Bacillota; class Negativicutes; order Acidaminococcales; family Acidaminococcaceae; genus Phascolarctobacterium_A. The sequence goes on along the minus strand of JAKSOK010000098.1, from coordinate 337 downwards.
GTACTACTTCCAAACAATTGGATAAAGAAACCGATGCTCAACCTATCGCATACGGCGGCATGCTGCTGGAATGCGTATTGGCAGTATTAACTCTGTGCGCATGCGCATATGCATTTGGCTGGAACCAAACCCATCCTAATGCTATGCTGAAGGGCCCTGTTGCTATCTTCGGTGGCGGTATCGCTCACATGATCGATGATACCATTCCTGGCACTTTTGACGTACTGAACACTCTGTTAACCCTGACTTATTCTGCATTCTGCCTGACCTCTCTGGATACTGCAACCCGTCTGGGCCGCTTCATGTTCCAAGAATTCTGGCTGGATACTGCTAAAGG
>JAKSOK010000097.1 GCA_024405615.1 Phascolarctobacterium sp. | reverse complement strand
CTCACCGCAAAAAAGATTCCGAGCAATTACTTTTAGGCAAGCCTGTCTATGTTGATGATATTACTGAACAAAAAGGTACTCTTGTTGTTAAGCTCTTAAGAAGCCCTCATCCTAACGCTATTGTTCAAGATATCAACACCACCATCGCAAAAAAATTACCTGGTGTTGTTGCTGTATACACCTGGCAAGATGTTCCTCAACAAAGATATGCTACCGCAGGCCAAACCTATCCTGAGCCCTCTCCCTATGATCGTCTAATTCTTGATCGTCATGTACGCTTCATTGGCGATCCTGTAGCCATTATTGCCGCAGAAACCGAAAAAGCCTGTGATGCAGCTATGAAGGTTATTAAAGTAAAATATGATGTTCTAGAGCCGGTTCTTGATTATCATACTGCTAAAGACAACCCCATTATGGTCCACTCTCCTGAAGAATGGCAGGAATCTCTGCCTGTTGGCGGTGACCCCAAGAGAAATCTGGTTTCCTCTGAAAGCCATGCTCATGGAGACATTGCAGCTGTATTAGCTACCTGTGACCATATCATTGAACATAAATTCCACATCCGTGCAGTACAACAAGCTATGATGGAGACCTTCCGTGCTTACACTGAAATCGATCGTTATGGTCGTCTGCACGTTATTTCCTCCACGCAAATTGTTTTCCATCTGCGTCGTATACTGGCTAGAGCTCTTAACATTCCTAAAAGCAAAATCCGTACCGAAAAGCCTCGTATTGGTGGTGGCTTTGGTGCAAAGCAAACTGCCGTTAACGAAATGTATCCCGCTTTCGTTACCTGGATGACCAAGAGACCTGCCAAAATCATCTATTCCCGTAAAGAATGTCAAGTTTGCGGTTCTCCCCGTCATGAAATGGAGGTTAGCGTAAAGCTAGGCGCCATGAATGATGGTACTATCCGCGGCATTGATTTATATACCTTATCCAACAGTGGTGCCTATGGTGACCATGGTCCTACTACCGTACATTTATCCGGTACTAAACCTATTCCTCTTTACACCGCTAATCTGGAAGCTTATAAATTTGATACCGAGGTTGTTTACACTAACCTACAGGCAGCTGGTGCCTACCGTGGTTATGGTGCACCCCAAGGTCTCTTTGCAGTTGAATCCTGCGTCAATGAATTAGCAGAAAAGTTGGGCATGGATCCTACAGAAATCCGCTTTAAAAATATGGTACGCCAAGGCATGGTTATGGATGCCTACTACGGTGAAACCGCTAATTCCTGCGCTCTGGACCGTTGTTTGGCAAAAGCCAAGGAAATGTTTAATTGGGAGGATAAATATCCTGTCCGCGATATGGGCGACGGTAAAGTTCGCTGCGCTGGCGTAGCTATGGCTATGCAAGGCTCCGGTATCCAAAACCTGGACGTTGGCTCCGCAACTCTCACCCTGTCCGATGAAGGTACCTACAATTTAATCCATGGTGCTGCTGATATGGGTACTGGTTCCGATACCATCCTAGCGCAAATGGTTGCCGAATGTATGGACTGCGAGGTAGAAGATGTAGCAGTTATTTCTGCCGATACCGACTACTCTCCCTATGATTCTGGTTCCTACGCTTCCTCAACCACTTATATTACCGGTAAGGCTACAGAAAAGGCTTGCGAAAAGCTCAAAAAAGAAATTTGTCACGTTGCTGCAGGAATGCTGAACTGCTCCGATGACGAAGTTGAATTTGCAGGCAAGATGGTTAAACGTATTGGCACTGAGCAATGCATTTCCTTGTCCGATATTTCCTACAAACTGCAATGCAACTCCAATGATGCAGCTACCGTTACCGTCAGCCACTCTTCCCCCGTTTCTCCCCCGCCCTTTATGGTTGGCATGGTTGAAATCGAGTTAGACAAGCTTACGGGACAAGTTAAAATCCTCGATTATGTTTCTGTTGTTGACTGCGGTACTGTTATTAATCCCCATTTGGCGCGTATCCAAACCGAGGGCGGTATCGCTCAAGGTATAGGCATGACCCTGATGGAAAACGTAACCTATCTCAGAGGCAAGCCCATCCAAGATAGCTTAATGCAATATAAGATTCCCACTCGTCAGGATGTTGGCGTTCTACGTACGGCATTCGAGGAAAGCTTCGAGCCCAGCGGTCCCTTTGGTGCAAAATCCATTGGCGAAATCGTTATTAACACTCCCGCTCCTGCAATTGCCCATGCTATCTTCCGTGCAACTGGTTACTGGTTCAGAGACCTACCCATTCTTCCTGAACATATCGTCTTTGGCAAGCAACCGTTCTACGACGAGAATAACTAATTTCCCCGCAAAAAACTAAAGGTCTGTATAACAGTAATTTCCTTAAAAACAAATAAAAGAGCCGTGAAAAAACTTAAGTTTTTTCACGGCTTATTCATTTTAATTAGCTTTCGCGGTATTTTTTTGCCCAGCCTTCAATATTCTTTTGTCTTGCACGAGCAATCCCCAAAGCATCTTCAGGCACATCCTTAGTAATAGTGGAACCAGCACCAATATAGGTGTTAGCTTCTACCGTAACAGGTGCTACCAGATTAGTATTGCAGCCAACAAAAGCATTATCGCCAATTACGGTACGATGCTTCTTCTTGCTATCGTAGTTAACAGTTACACAACCACAGCCCATGTTAACGCCGCTACCAATATCGGAGTCGCCAATGTAGGTCAAGTGAGGCAGCTTGGTGCCAACGCCAACATTGGAGTTCTTAACTTCAACAAAGTTACCAATCTTTACCTTGTTATAAATGACAGTATTCGGGCGCAGATGTACATACGGACCAGCAGTTACATCATCCATAACCTTGCATTCATGACCATAAATAAAATGCAAGTTGCAGTTATTGCCAATTTCCACATCAGTAAAGCGCGCATTAGGACCGATTTCGCAATCCTCACCTATAACAGTGTTACCTTCTAACCAGGTATAGGGATAAATAATAGTGTCACGGCCGATTTTTACGCTTGCTTCAATGAAGGTGCTAGCAGGATCCATAATGGTTACGCCACTATCCATCAGCTTGTCCAGAATACGCTCACGCATAACAGCTTCTGCTACGGACATTTGCTTACGGGAGTTAATGCCCATAACCATATCGCTGTCTTCAGTGATTACGCCACCGACCTTTTTACCAGCGTTATTCAGCTTTTCTAAAACATCGGTCAGATAATACTCACCTTGAGCATTATTGCAGGTCAAAGTAGCCAAAACATCAAACATCAGGGGGCATTCCAAGCAATAAATACCAGTGTTGATTTCTTTAATAGCCTTTTGCTCTTCTGTAGCATCTTTTTGTTCCACAATACCTTTAACATTGCCTTCCGCATCGCGGATAATACGGCCATAGCCAAAGGGATTATCCATAATTGCAGTTAAAACAGTTGCTGCAGCACCACTAGCCTTATGAGCTTCGTAGAATTTTTTCAATTCTTCGCCATCTAAAAGCGGAGTATCACCACAGAGAATCATAGCTGTACCAGAGAAGCCTGCTAAAGCTTCTTTTGCCTGCATTACAGCATGGCCAGTACCGAGTTGTTCTGCTTGCAACGCAGTTTTACCTTGACCAGCAACCATTTTTTCAACCAATTCTGCTTCGTGGCCAATGATAACAACCTTATCGTCACAGCCTGCAGCAGTAGCAGCATCAATAACATGCTGCAGCATAGCTTTTCCGCCAACCTTATGCAAAACTTTAGGCAGCTTACTACGCATACGAGTACCTTTACCAGCAGCTAAAATTACAGCAACTAATTCAGACATTTTTAACTTCCTCTCCAATAAAATAATTCACATATAGCAAAACATGACTCAAACTTGAGTCATGTTTAATTTTTATCATTCAATATATCTATGGACAAGCTGCCAATCAGCTTCTTTATCCATGTCCATGCCAATGCAGGCATGCTCTGCAATAATCGCTCTGCAATTAACGCCCATTAACTGAGTACAACGCTTTTCTACATCAGCGCTTGATACGCATTTGCAAAGAGCCTTCAACACGAACCACCAACCTAAAAGGCTGCACAGCTTCACAGGGTGCTTACGATGCTGATACAAAAGCTTAGCCATAGCTTGAGTTTTAGCAACCGCATCACGAGTCAGCAAGCTCATGTTACCGCCAGTAAACTTCCCATCGGCTAGGGGACCATAGGTTCTTACGCCATCAGGAAACTGCTTTTCACAAACCTCTTTGCGAATTACCGTCCAATAAATCTCACCATCCGGTCTACTTTCGCATTGGTCTAAAAAGCTATTGACTGCTTCCGGTGTCAAGAGAGGCACATCATCACAAACATAGAGAATTTTGTGATTCTCGGGAGTTTCAGCTTCCACTGCGTTACTAGACACTAAGCAAACCTCTGCCAAGGTCTTAACATCGCAGGCAATAGGTTTAAAACCAGTAACTCCTGCCTGCTCAAGCTGAGCCAAAGCTTCTGAATCCGAGGCTACATAAATATTATTTACGCGCCCACTAGCCAACAGAGCAGTAATTATATATTCAATAATATATTTACCATTGATTTTAGCTAAACTACGAATATCAGTGCCTGCTAATTTTCGAAGCCAGGCAGCACGACCACCTGCTAAAATCACAGCTTCATATTTTGGCATTATTTTTTACGACGCTCTAAGGAACGCATCAAAGTTTGTTCTGCATTTTCAATATGCACACGCGCTGCACGTTGAGCTCTTTCTGGATCGCGAGCAGCAATGCTGTCAACTAAAGCTCTATGCTCATCCATTGTTTCAATTAAACGACCAGGATAGCTCATAGAACGACCACGAATACCTGTCAATTGTTCACGCAAATTGTTAATGATGGATACTAAGCGTTCATTACGGCTAGCAGTATATAGCACATTATGGAAAGCAGTGTCAAGTTCAACAATTTTTTCCATATTCATGGAAGGAACTTGTTTACTGATTTCTATCATATAGTTGTTCAGCGTAGCCAGTTCTTCATCAGTAATACGTTCTGCCGCTAAACCAGCAGCTAAAACATCCAGGCTGATACGGATTTCATAAATCTCGGTAATATCTTTGATAGAAATATCCGCAACGTAGGTACCTCTACGCGGAATCATTACTACGAAGCCTTCCAACTCCAACTTACGAATTGCTTCACGCACGGGAGTACGGCTAACCCCCATTTCATCTGCCAATTGGATTTCCATTAGGCGTTCACCAGGGCTAAAAGTACCATCAATAATAGCTTGACGAATATTTTCACAAACAAGCTCACGTAAGGGCTTGTAGCTATCTAATTTTATAGGTTGTAAATGACCTGCCATCTTATTGTCCCCTCCTTATAGTAGTGGTTACTGCTGTTTCAACATCGAAATCCTCTAAGGCTTCAATTATTCTTTGAGCGATTTCTTGCGAATCAGCAAAAGCATAAATAGTAGGACCGCTACCGCTCATCATTGCATAATAGGCTCCTGCTCCCAGCATGCGTGCTTTAATTGCTGCCAGTACAGGATATTCAGGAATAGTTACGGTTTCCAAAACGTTGCCAAAATAAGACACAATGGCATGACCACCTTCACAAATATGCTCCTTTATCAAATAAATTTTAGGAGCACACACAACTCTTCCTTTATTATAATTTTTATATACCCAAGCTGTAGAAACCTCAATGTTTCTAGGCTTAGCTAAAACAACAATCGTTTCCGGCATATCTTCCAGTGGTTTAATGATTTCTCCTCTTCCTACTGCTAAGGCGGTGCCACCTTCTATGCAGAAGGGGATATCACTGCCAAGTTGTGCCGCTAAGGTTCTCAATTCCTCATTGGTTAAATTAAGTTCCCAATATCTATTCAAACCACGCAAAACTGCAGCTGCATCAGAGCTACCACCAGCAAGACCTGCTGCCATGAAAATTTTTTTCTCTAAATGGATATGCACTTGAGGCTCTATTTTAAATTTTTCAGCAAGCAATAACGCAGCCTTATAGGCTAAATTATCTGGTCCACAGCTCAAGCCAGAAAGGTTAGTAGTCACTTCAATGCCCTTGCCCTCATCGATAGTTACCATATCACAAAGTCCAATACTTTGCATAATCATGGACACCTCATGATAACCATCCTCGCGTTTACCAAGAATATCTAGGCCCAAATTAATTTTAGCATTTGCTTTCTCTAGAATCGTTGACATTTTTTCACACATCCAAACAAAAACAATTGTATACAGTATATTCTAATACATTGTTGTACAATATGCAATAAATTTTTCTTCTTTACTTATTCAATACTTGTGACTTGCACAAATGCAATTAAGAAATATCCTATTTTAATTTTTAGCTTTCAAGCTTCTCTGCTCCTGCCATATTTTGCAATTCAACTGCAACACCATTTTCCGCCAAAACATAAATGAAATCTCCCGGCATAATTAAGGCATCACCATTAGGAGTAATCTGTTCTTCACCTCTTCTGATTTCAATAACCAGCACGCGAGGCGGCCAGTGAATATCCTTCAGCATTTTATGAGCTAATTCGCTACCATCACATACGGAAAGTTCAACTAGATTACGTTGCTTCAGTACCTCAGGGCGAGGCTGGGCGGCATTTAGAGAACGATGTAAAAGCTCTTCATAAATAGGCTTAGAATGACACAACTCTGCAACTACAAAAGCTACCATAGCTGCTATAGCCAAACTCAGCAGTTGTTGGTAGGAGCCTGTCATCTCCATGATCAAAACTGTACCTGTAATAGG
>JAKSOK010000096.1 GCA_024405615.1 Phascolarctobacterium sp. | reverse complement strand
GATTTACCTAAAGCAATTGGTGGTGCGGTAGTTACAGAGCAAATTTTCCAATGGCCTGGTATTGGTTCTCTTACCATTGCTAGTATCGCTTCCAGAGACTATCCCGTACTTATGGCAATAGTTATTCTTTCTGCTATTTGTGTATTAGTTGCCAATTTGGTAGTAGATATTGCTTATGCTTTTATTGATCCCCGTATTAAGTATACTAAGTAGAGGTGCCTGAAGATGAATAATGCAGATAAATTTGTTCTTGTACATGAAGAGCTTGCTCTAAATCCTGCACTTCCTGATACCTCTCTGGAATTAGAAAATGGCGAGGAAAAGCAACAAACTATCGAGAGCTGGGCAAGTATTACATGGCGTCGTTTTAAGAAGGATAAAATGGCTTTAGGAAGCCTCTGGTTTTTGTTGGCGGTTATTCTTGTAGCTATTTTAGCTCCCGTATTGTCTCCTTATGATCCTGTAAAAACTGTAGGCGATTTTGGTGCTGCACCTTCTGCTGAGTTCCTTTTAGGTACTGATGATGTAGGTCGTGACAATCTTAGTCGTCTAATTTATGGTTCGAGAGTTTCCATGATTGTTGGTATAGGCTCAGTTATTATTTATACTATTATTGGTATCACCTTGGGCCTGTTATCCGGCTTCTTCGGTGGTTGGGTGGATAGCATTATCATGAGAATTTCTGAGGTTTTCATGGCGTATCCCCGTTTTATGATTATTTTGGTTATCGTTAGCCTTATTGGTCCTAACATGTGGACAGTAATGTTTGTTATGGGTTTGATGGGTTGGCCTCCTCTGTGTCGTCTGGTAAGAGGTGAGGTGTTGAAAATTAAAACCTTGGATTACGTATCTAGTGCTGTAGTTACCGGTTATACTCCTAGTACCATCGTTTTCCAACACATTCTACCCAATGCTTTAAGTCCCATTCTGGTTAACTTTACCTTTGGTATCGCTTTAGCAGTTTTGACGGAGGCTTCTTTAAGCTTTTTAGGCTTGGGTGTACAACCGCCTGCTTCTAGCTGGGGTAATATGCTTACTGCTGCTCAAAGCCTTAATATTTTGACTAATGAGCCTTGGCGTTGGATTCCGCCAGGACTATGTATCTTATTCACTGTTTTAGCAATTAACTTCCTTGGTGATGGTCTTAATGATGCCATTGGCAGTGACGCAAAATAAAGCTGCTCTTTGTTATTTAGGAGAAATAAATTATGGACACTATTTTAAGCATTAAGGACCTGACCATTTCCTTTCAAACTTTGGATGGGAAGGTTGCTGCCGTACGTGGTGTAAATTTAGATTTAAAACGTGGAGAAACTTTGGCAATCGTAGGCGAGTCAGGCTCTGGTAAGTCTGTATCAGTGAAAGCTATTAACCGTATTCTCCCTAAACGCAATACAATTTATGAAAAGGGCGAAATAATTTATGAAAATCGCAACCTTTTAGCTCTGTCTGAAACAGAAATGGAGGATGTGAGAGGTAAGAAAATCGCTATGATTTTCCAAGATCCCATGACATCCCTGAACCCGACCATGAAGGTTGGTAATCAAATTGCGGAGTCCGTCTTGGTAAAGGAAAAGATTCCTAAAGCTGAGGCTTGGAAGAAGGCCGTAGAGCTGTTGGGCTTGGTTGGTATTCGCAATCCGGAGGCAAGTGCTAATTGCTATCCTCACCAATTTTCAGGTGGTATGCGTCAAAGAGTTATGATTGCTTTGAGCTTAGCTTGTAAGCCGGATATTCTTATTGCCGATGAACCGACCACAGCTTTGGACGTAACCATTCAGGCGCAAATACTTGACCTTATTGAAGAACTGAAGGTTAAGTTAGGAACCTCTGTTATCTTTATAACTCATGACTTGGGCGTTGTAGCCCATGTAGCTGATAGAGTTGCAGTTATGTATGCTGGTCGTATTGTAGAGGTAGGCACGGCAGAGGAGATTTTCTATAATCCTCAACATCCCTATACTTGGGGACTGATTTGTTCCATGCCGTCTATGAATACAGATACTAATCAGCTATATAGTATTCCTGGTGCACCACCTAACTCTTTGAAGGTAATTAAGGGAGATGCCTTTGCACCTCGTAATCGCTATGCCTTAGCTATTGATTTTGAGGAAGAGCCGCCCTACTTTAAGGTTAGTGAAACCCATTATGCTGCAACCTGGCTGCTGCATCCTTCTGCACCCAAGGTAGAGCTTCCTGCGGAAATAAAACGCCGTCATAAGATTTTTGCAGATATGGTAGCCAAAAAGGAGTGGGGAAATGACTGAACAAAATATGAACCGCAAACCTATTTTAGAGGTTACTAATCTTTGTAAAATATTTAATGCCAAAACCGCTAGTGAGGTTAGGGCAATTGATAATATTTCCTTTACTATTTATGAAGGAGAAACCTTTGGCCTTGTTGGTGAATCTGGCTCCGGTAAGTCTACTACAGGTAGAACTATTATTAAGCTAGAAGAACCTACCTCTGGCCAGGTCATGTATAAGGGAAAAGACATAACCAAGATTAAGGGCAGAGAAGAGCTGTTAAACTTCCGTAAATCTATGCAAATGATTTTCCAGGATCCCTTTGCTTCCTTAAATCCGCGTATTCCGGTTAAGAAGATTCTTGGCGATGCTATCCGCTTACATGGTATGGCTAAAACTGATGCTGAAGTAACAGAGCTGATTTTTAAGCTTATGGATACCGTAGGTATTAACCGTTCCTATGTAAATCGTTATCCGGGCGAATTTTCCGGTGGCCAATGCCAACGTATTGGTATTGCGCGTGCGTTATGCGTACAACCAGACTTTATCATTGCCGATGAATGTTTATCCGCATTGGACGTATCCATTCAGGCGCAAATCGTCAATCTGATGATTCAACTACGCAAGCAAAGAAACATGACTTATCTTTTCATAGCCCATGATTTGGCTATGGTAAAATATATTTCCGATAGAATTGGCGTTATGAAGGATGGTAAACTTTTGGAGCTTGCTGAGGCTGAGGAACTTTATAATTGTCCCTTGCATCCTTATACCTTCTCCTTGTTAAGCGCATCTCCTGTAACGGATTTGATTTTAGAGCGTAAACGTAAAAGAGTTGACTATGACGTTAATACCCATAAGTATCCTGCTGATGTTAAAGCAGAGCTTTTTGAGGTTGGTCCTGGACATTTTGTTTACTGCTCAGAGGCAGAGCGTGCTGGCTATGAAGCCAAATATAAAGAAAAGCATGCTGCAAAATAATTATATTTTGGAATGATCACGGTGGTCGTGATATTCATAAATTAAAAATCGATAGCAGGTCTATCATAAAGAGAGGAGTAATTCTTATGAGTTTCTTATCCAAAATGAACAAAAGTAAACTGTTAGCTGCTGGTATCGCTTTAGCATTAGGTGCTATGTTGACCGTTGGCTGTGGCGGTGGCGACAAAAAAGACGCTAAAGCTCCTGCAAAAGCAGGCAGCAAACCTATTTACATGGGTATGTTCAATTCCCCCACTTCCTTCAACCCCTTGCTGATGCCTGATGCTTCTGGCAGAATCATGATTCGCTATATCTATGAAGCACTTTTGGGCCAACCTGAACCCTACAAATTTACCCCGCATTTGGCTCAAAGCTTTGAATCTCAAGATGGCCAAAACTATGTTATTAAACTGAATCCGAAAGCTAAATGGACCGATGGCAAGCCTATTACTGCAGACGACGTTGTATTTACCTACAATCTGGTTGCTAATCCGAAAATGCAAACTTCTAGAGGTCGTTATGTGGCTATGTTAGAAGGCACCAGTCCTGCTGGTAAACTGCTTAAAGGCGACAAGATTCCTGGTCTGGAAGCTAAAGATGCTACCACTGTTGTTTTCAAAACTAAAGCTCCCATGGATCCTAACTATGTAAAATGCCTGTTAGGTTTCGACATTCCTATCGTTCCGAAACACATCTGGGAAAAACTGGATCCTGCTACTATCGCTAAATCTGAAGTTGCAACTAAACCGACCGTAACCTCTGGCGCTTATAAGCTGGTTAAATTCGTTCCTGGCAACAGCATCGAACTGGAAGCTAACAAGGATTACTATCTGGGCACTCCCAAAACTGAACGCTTCTTCGTTAAGATTGAAAACGGAACTAACATCGTAACCGACCTGAAAGCTGGCAAGCTGAATATGATCGCTGGTGGCGGCGTTGGTACTGCTCCTATTAAAGATATTCCGATGCTGGAAAAAGAACCTAACCTGGTTGTTAAGCATTATCCTGCTCCTGCTCCGCAATTGCTGGAAATCAACAACTCCAAATACAATGTTAAATTCCGTCGTGCAGTAACCATGGGCATCAACCGTCAAATCATGTGCGACAAGTTGTACAATGGCTTTGCTTATGTTACTCCGTCCCTGTACACCAAAGACAGCCCGGTATATGATGCAAATGTTAAAGCTCTGCCCTATGACGTAGAAGCAGCTAAGAAAGAACTGAAGGAATCCGGCTACGATACCTCTAAAGAAATCGTATTACAAGTTCCTATCGGCAACGTTCCTCGTGAACAATCTGCAGATTTGATTCAACAAAACTTGGCAGCTATCGGCTTAAAAGTTAAACTGCAAAAGATGGACTTCCCCACCGTTATCGGCAACGCTCGTAAAGGCAACTTCGATATGCTGTTAATTGGTTTGGCTCCTTCTATTGACCCTGACCACTCTGCATACTATTCTAAAGGTTCTGCTAACAACTATGCTGTTTGCGATGATCCTAAACTGTCTGCTATGTTTGCAGAAGGTATGGCTCAACCCAACCTAGAAAAACGTAAAATCGTTTACTCCAACATTCAAAAACACTTAGTTGAAAATGCAATTGACGTTACTCTGTATGCTACTGAATACTTCACCATCCAAAGCAAGAACTTGGTTGGCGGTATCAAACCCTATTGGGAAGGCTCTTGGGATGACGTTCACACATGGGAACTGAAATAAGCCAATAATTTTCTAAAATTGGAGAACCTTTCTGTAAGTTTTTCTCATAAAAAAAGACCGAAGCGCAATAGCTTCGGTCTTTTTGCTTTTCGTTACTGCATCCCGCGGAAGCGTGCCGAAAAAATATTTTTTTATTTTTCTAGTATGACATAATATGACTTACGCATAGTTTATACTAATATCAGAATTAAGGAAAAAAGCCATCCTCAAGGCTGATAGAAAGGAAAAAGCTATGAAGAAGATTTATGTTGTTAGTCCCTATGCTGGGGAAGTAGAGAAAAATGTTGCTAATGCGCTGGGCTATTGTAAGTATGTTATGAGCTTTGGTTATATGCCTTTGGCGGCACATTTATATTTCACGCAAATGACTGATGATAATGTTCCCGAGGAGCGCAGACTAGGTTTAAATATGGGTTTAGAGCTTTTAGCTATGTGCGATGAAGCTTGGGTTTTCTATGATAATTACATTTCTGCTGGAATGGCAGGAGAAATTGCTAAAGCTAAAGAATTGGGTATTGCCATTAAATATTTCGTCGTTCGTGACGGTCAGATTTTGGGAAATATTAAGGCTGTGGCTGGCTGATATTATATCTTTTGAAAAATACGCAGCGTCATGGTATAATTATTAAGAGATTAAGCTAAACTTTAGTTTAAGGAATACCCTGGGAGCGTATAGTGAAGAAAAATATTAAGGCAATATTTTTAGACATAGATAATACTTTGCTAGATTTTGACGAATGCGTACGTCGGGCTATGGTAGAAGGCTTTGCCAAATTTGGCTTAAAACCCTACGAGGATTGGATGTATCCTGTTTTTGTTAAAATCAATAATAAAGTGTGGGAGCAACTAGAGAATAAGGAATTAACCTTTGAAGAGCTGCTGCATACTCGTTGGCAGCAGGTTTTTGACGCTATTGGCATAGATTTTGATGGTTATACCTTCGAAAAATATTTTGTGGATTATATTTATCATAGCGCTATACCTGTAGCTGGAGCAGAAGAAATTTTGCAGTATTTACAAGGGAAATATATTCTTTGTGCTGCCAGCAATGGTCCTTACAGACAACAGTGCAATAGATTAACTAAGGCAAACATGCTTGAGTATTTTGACCATATCTTTATTTCAGAACGATTGGCTGCAGTTAAGCCAACAGTAGCCTTTGCTGAAAAAGCTTTAGCAGAAATGCAGAAAGTTGGCCATAATTTTGCTTTTGAAGAAATCATGGTTATAGGTGATTCTCTCTCTTCAGATATTGCATTGGGGAAAAATTGTGGTATGCAAACCTGCTTGTTTAACAGGGAGGGTAGAATTCACGAGGCTCAGGTTGATTACGAGGTAACTAGTTTAGAAGCGTTAAAGAATATCATATAAAGTGACAAATAGCTTGGGATAACTAAGCTTTTGTATATAAATTTTGAACATTAACAAGGAGGAAAACACAATGAACAAAGTGCAATTAATGGGCAGACTGACCCGCGACCCGGAACTGAAAGCAACCTCTACAGGTAAGAGCTATGCTAATTTTACGGTCGCATGTGATTATGGTAAAGATAAGGAAGGCAAAAGCCTAACCAATTTTATTCCCTGTAGTGCTTGGGATAAAAGAGCAGAGGCTATTGCAAAATATTTCTCTAAAGGCCAACGTATTTTGATTACGGATGGTATGCTTATGGTACGTAGCTATAAGGATCCAAATTCCGGTGAAAACAGAACCTATACTTATGTTGACGTAAGAGATTTTGAGTTTGTAGAAACCAAATCTCAAAGCGGTTCTGGTAGAGCAAGTGAAGATAGCTATTA
>JAKSOK010000095.1 GCA_024405615.1 Phascolarctobacterium sp. | reverse complement strand
ACTTCGACAGTTACTGTAGCTGTATTGCCTGAGGCAGAGGATGTGGATGTAGATATTAATATGAATGATATTCGTGTTGATACCTATCGTGCAGGCGGTGCTGGTGGACAATATGTAAATAAAACTGAGTCTGCTGTACGTATGACCCATATTCCTACAGGTATTGTTGCCCAATGCCAAAACGAAAAATCCCAACTGAAGAATCGTGAGCAATGCTTGAAGGTTCTGCGTGCTCGTATTCTGGAGAAAGCTCAGGAGGAGGCGCGTAGCGCAACTGCTGAGGATAGAAAAAGCCAAGTTGGTACAGGCGATCGTAGCGAACGTATTCGTACATATAATTATCCCCAAGGTCGTGTAACGGATCATCGTATTGGTTTAACCTTATATAAAATTGATGCTATTGTAAATGGTGACATGGATGAATTAATGGATGCCATGATTACCGCTAAGCAAACTGAACTTTTGAAGCAGGTGAAGTAAAATGGCAGATAAGCCTACATTTACTACTTGGACAATTTTAAAAATTCTAGACTGGACAAAGCAGTATTTTGCGGAGAAGGGCGTGGAAAATCCACGCCTGGATGCCGAGGTGCTGCTTTGTGCTGTTTTACAGTGTCAACGCATCAAATTGTACGTGGATTTTGAACGTCCCTTAACAGCGGATGAATTAGCGACCTACAAGGGTTATGTGCAAAGGCGCGCTCAACATGAACCTTTGGCCTATATTTTAGGGGAAAAAGCGTTTATGCGTAATAATTTTAAGGTTACAGAAGCAACTTTGGTTCCAAGACCTGAAACCGAGCTTTTAGTCGAAAGCGTAACCATTGCTGCTAAGAAAATGAAGCCAGAGGGTGAGGTTAAAATCCTTGACATTGGTACTGGCAGTGGAGCAATCATTGTATCTTTGCTTGACTATTTGCCCAAAGCTAAAGGCGTTGGTGTGGATATTAGCGTTGATGCTTTGATTATAGCTAAAGAAAATGCAGAGCAAATAGGAGTCAAAGAGCGTTGTGGTTTTGTGAGAAGCGACCTCTTTGAACGAATTCCTGCGGACAAAAAGTTTGATATTATTGTTAGTAATCCACCCTACATTCCTGCGGCAGACATTGCAACTCTTGCCAAGGATGTTCAAAAGGAGCCTATAACAGCTCTTGATGGAGGTAAGGATGGCTTAGATTTTTATAGAAGAATTATTGCGGAAGCTCAAAGCCATATGGAAGAAGAAGGCCTTTTGGCCTTCGAGGTTGGCATACATCAATGTGATGTGGTAGCTCAACTTTGTAAAGATGCTGGTTTTGTAGCGACGGCAATTAGAAAAGATTATGCCGACATAGGTCGAATGGTATTTGCTGTAAAAGGTCAAAGAAGGGAAAATGAATATGAAGACCTGCTATTGGAAATTACAAAATACTGATAATGATAAAAAAGCCTACGCAGAGGCTGCTGAGTTCATCCAAAAGGGTGAGGTAGTAGCGTTCCCAACGGAGACAGTTTACGGCTTAGGAGCCAACGGATTAAATGGTGAGGCTGTTAATAAAATATTTGCAGCTAAAGGTAGACCAAATGATAATCCTTTGATTTTGCATATATCTGAGCTTAAGGAAATTGAACCTTTAACAACAGGTTTAAATGCTAATGCTAAAGCTTTGGCGGCTGCTTTTTGGCCCGGCCCTTTAACTTTAATAGTTAATAAGTCTTCCATAGTTCCTAATGAAGTGAGTGCAGGGTTAGCAACAGTTGCTGTACGTATGCCTTCTAACAAATACGCTCAACAGTTTATTAAAGCCTGTGGCTGTCCTATTGCTGCTCCTTCTGCCAATATTTCCGGTAGACCTAGTCCTACTAACGCTCAAGATGTACAAGAGGACATGAACGGCAAGGTTGCGGGGATTTTAGATGGCGGTGATTGTGGAATTGGTTTAGAGTCTACGATAGTTGATACGACAGAAGAGGTACCTACTATTTTAAGACCTGGTGGAATTACCTTCGAAATGCTGACCGAGGTTTTAGGGGTAGTTGAAATCGATAAGGCCTTAACCGGTGATAAAAACTTTAAACCTAAAGCGCCAGGCATGAAATATCGCCATTATGCACCTAAAGCTCCCATGTATCTTTTAGAAGGTGCTGCTGTAAATAAAATGGTATTTATGGTATTTAAAGCCTTAACAGAAGGGAAAAAAGTAGGTGTTTTGTGTAGCAAAGCGATGCAGAGAAAACTTTTTGCTTATTTTGCTTGCGCACTTAAGGAAGAGCTTCCTTTAACAGATGATATTTCTTTGGAAGATTCTCAAGCGATATTAAATAATTTGGATAAAAAGATTCTTGGTAGTTTCTGGGGAGAAGCAAGAGAAGATTTAGCAAGTAATCTTTTCTACCTGTTAAGGGATTTTGATCGCACCTGCCCAGATGTTATCCTTGCCGAGGGCGTGGCAGAAGATGGCATAGGTTTAGCAATAATGAATCGTATGCGCAAGGCTGCTGGTTATCAGGAAATCCTTTGTAATGAGGCTGGCTGTTACATGAAAAATGGTTCTGAACTACCAAGCTTCGCTAAAGGTTTGTAACAAAAGAGAATTTAGCAGATAATTTTCACACAAGTAATTACTTTTGTGGTAAAATATCAATATATACTATTTATATTATTATAGTAAAAGGAGATAATGCTATGAAAATTGCAATGGGCAGTGACCACGGTGGTATTCATTTAAAGAATCACATCAAACAATTTCTGGAAGAGAAGGGTTATGAAGTAATCGATCATGGTACCTATACAGAGGATTCCTGTGATTATCCTGATTTCGCAGAAAAGGTATGCAAAGATGTTGTAAATGGTGAAAGTGGTGCTGAAAAAGGCATTTTAGTATGCGGTACTGGCATTGGTATTTCCATGGCTGCTAATAAATGCAAAGGTATCCGTGCAGCTTTGGTGGCTGATGTATTTTCTGCTAAAATGGCAGCAGAGCATAATAATGCTAATGTAATTTGCATGGGTGAACGTACTACTGGTGTAGGTTTAGCTGAAATGATGGTGGAAACCTTTTTAACAACTCCATTTGCAGGTGGCCGTCATCAACGTCGTATTGACAAAATCATGGCTTTGGAAGAATAATATTTCCCAGGTAATAGATTAATATGGAAAACAAGCTTTATTGTGATATTTTTAATGAGTTGACAGAAGCTGCGGAAGAGCTTATTTCTATTGCCAAGCCACGCAAAGGACAAATCTTCGTGGTTGGTTGTAGCACTAGTGAAGTTTTGGGTAGCAAAATTGGTACTGGTGGCAGTACTGAATTGGCTGTGGAGATGTTTAAAGCGCTGAAGGCTGTGGCAGATGCACATGATTTGTATTTAGCAATTCAATGCTGTGAACATTTGAATCGTTCTGTGGTTTTAGAAACTGAAGCAATGGAACGCTATGGCTTCAATGAAGTTACTGTAAGACCTATGCCTCACGCAGGTGGAGCTTTAGGTACAGCTGCTTATGAAAATTTTGCAGAACCTGTAGTAGTAGAAACCATAGTTGCTCATTTAGGTATGGATATAGGGCAGACCTTAATTGGTATGCATCTAAAAAGAGTTGCCGTGCCTGTGCGCTTAAAACACAAGCAAATAGGAGAGGCAATCTTGACGGCTGCTAGAACCCGTCCGCCTCTGGTGGGTGGCGAACGTGCTAAATATCCTGCACAAATTCGTTAAAAATTGGGTGTTAGCCTAATTATATAAATAACTGGTTTTAGGCTGGTATAGATCATTATAGAAGTATATATTTGCTTATTTCCGTAATATTTTTGGAGGAACAACAATGAATTTAGAAAAATTAGCTGTAACAGATCCTGAGTTGACTGGCTATATAAATGAAGAATTAAACCGTCAACGCAACAAAATTGAATTGATTGCGTCTGAAAACTTTGTAACCCCTGCTGTTATGGAAGCTATGGGTACCGTTCTGACTAATAAATATGCTGAAGGTTATCCTGCTCATCGTTACTATGGCGGTTGTGAAGCTGTAGATAAGGTTGAAACTTTGGCTATTGAACGTGCTAAAAAAATGTTTAATTGCAATTTTGCTAATGTTCAACCTCATGCTGGTGCAAGCGCTAACCTGGCAGTATTCTTTGCTGTATTACAACCTGGCGATACTGTTATGGGTATGAATCTGTCTCAAGGTGGTCACTTAAGCCATGGTTCCCCGGTAAATATTTCCGGTAAATATTTCAATATCGTACAATATGGTGTTAATGCTGAAACCGAACTCATCGACTATGATGAATTGGAACGCTTAGCTAAAGAAAATCAACCGAAACTGATTGTTGCTGGTGCAAGTGCTTATCCTCGTGTAATCGACTTTGAACGCATTGCAAACATTGCTCATGGCGTTGGTGCTCTTTTAATGGTAGATATTGCTCATATCGCTGGTTTAGTTGTTGCAGGCGTTCATCCTAGCCCGTTCCCCTATGCTGATATCGTAACTACTACTACTCATAAAACTCTGCGCGGTCCTCGTGGTGGTCTGATTTTGACCAATGACGAAGAGCTGGCAAAGAAGATTGACAAGGCTATTTTCCCTGGTGTTCAAGGTGGTCCTTTGATGCACATTATTGCTGCTAAAGCTGCTGCTTTTGGTGAAGCTTTAACTCCTGAATTCAAAGCATACCAAGAACAAATTGCTAAGAATGCTAAAGCTTTTGCTGCAGCATTGGCTAAAGAAGGCTTACGTCTCGTTTCTGGCGGTACTGATAACCACTTAATTCTGGTGGATACCCGTAGCGTTGGTCTGACTGGTAAGGTTTGCCAAAACCTGTTGGATGAAGTTGGTATTACCTGTAATAAGAATACCATTCCTTTCGATCCGGCTAGCCCCTTTGTTACTAGCGGTATTCGTCTGGGTACTCCTGCAGCAACAACTCGTGGCTTTGTAGAAGTTGATTTTGAAGAAGTTGCAGCTATCATTGCTCTAGTACTGAAGAATCCTGAGAATGAAGAAAAGAAGGCCGAAGCAGCTCAACGTGTTGCTGTTTTATGTGCTAAATATCCTATGTATGTAGGTATGGATAAATAATATCTGCTAACTAAGGCAGGCAAGATTTTGCCTGCCTTAAATTTCCTTGGAGATGAGGTGTGTATTCATGCAGAAAAGACCTAATTGGGATGAATATTTTATGGAGATTGCTACTGTTGTCAGCAAGCGTTCTACCTGTTTAAGGCGTAGTGTTGGTGCAGTTATTGTTAAAAACAAACAAATTGTAGCTACTGGTTATAATGGAACTCCTAAAGATTTACCTCATTGTGAGGAAACTGGTTGCTTAAGAGAGCAATTACATGTTCCTTCAGGTAAAATGCATGAGCTGTGCCGAGGCATTCATGCTGAGCAAAACGCTGTAGTTCAGGCTGCTTATCATGGCGTTTCTGTTAATGGTGGTACAGTGTATTGTACGCACCAACCCTGTGTTGTTTGTACCAAAATCTTAATTAATGCAGGTATTAAACGAATCGTTTATGCTAATCCTTATCCGGACAAACTTGCGGAGGATATGCTGAAATCTTCCGGTATGGAAATTGATATTATAGAAGCAAAATGATTATTTTTTACTCCGATACTGTTTAGTTAAAAGCTAGTATCGGAGTTTTGTTTCGTTTTCAATTGTACTTAGGGAAAACCTATTGACTGAGAATGTAAAAATGATATACTATATAAGTTGATGAAGTTTCAGAACTTATTATTTTGAATAGATTTTTGTTTGTAAGAAGAGTGGAGAATTAAATGTTAAACGTTTATGGTTTCCCTTTTTTGCTTGCTATGTTAGTAAGCTTTGTTTTGACCCCCTATATTAAAAAACTAGCTTTTACTATTGGTGCTATCGATAAGCCTGATAATAGAAAAGTTCATAAGAAAATAATGCCCCGTTTAGGTGGATTGGCTATTTATATTGGTTTTATGATAGCAGTTGCTGCAAGTATTGAACTGACCAAAGATATTATTGGCGTTCTAATCGGTGGTACAGTTATTGTCATCATTGGTATTTTAGATGATATGTACAGCTTGCCTGCCAAGGTAAAGCTTTTAGGACAGATTTTTGCCGCAGCTATCTTAGTTCTTTTTGACATTCAAATTGAATGGATTAATAATCCTTTTGGTGGCTATCTTTATACTGAGTATTTTTCTATTCCTATAACTATCTTTTGGGTTATCAGCTTTACTAATGTTGTTAACTTAATAGATGGTCTTGATGGTTTAGCAGCAGGTGTTTCCGCTATTGCATCTTTTACCGTTATTCTTGTAGCTGCACAAATGGGTTACTATCATGTAGCTATTTTAACTGCAGCTTTAGCTGGCGGTATTGTTGGCTTTATTCGTTATAATTTTAATCCTGCTACTATTTTTATGGGTGATACAGGTAGTATGTTTATTGGCTATATGCTGGCAGCTATTTCTGTATTAGGTGCTGTAAAAACTGCAGCTACCATTGCTTTAATTGTACCAGCTATTGCTTTAGGCTTGCCTATTATGGATACGGCTTTTGCTATTATGCGTCGTTATTCTAATGGACGCCCAATATTCCAACCTGATAAAGGACATTTACACCATCGCCTCCTCGCAATGGGCATGAATCAAAAACAAGCTGTATTATTAATGTATGGTATTACAGCTCTTTTGGGTATCGGTGCTGTTTTGTGGGCAGAGTTCGATGGCTTTTATGCTGCCCTTATCATAGCTGCGATTTTTACGGCTGTTGCCGTGGGAGCAAAGAAAATTGGTATCTTGAATGATAAGTGAGGACGGTTAATAGTTAACAGTTAATAGTTAATA
>JAKSOK010000094.1 GCA_024405615.1 Phascolarctobacterium sp. | reverse complement strand
GGAAACGAGCAGTTACGTCACCAATGGAATAGTTACGAACGTGACCCATGTGCAGATTACCAGAAGGATACGGGAACATTTCCAATACATAGGATTTAGGTTTATTTTCATCTACGTCAACCTTAAAGATTTTATTGTCTTCCCAAAGTTTTTGCCATTTCTCTTCAATGGCATGGGGTGCATATTTCTCTTGTAGCACTTCACTACCTCCTCAATATCTATAAGTGGGCATAGTTATCCACTATTATATTCTAACTATATATTATATAGGCAGAGCACACAAAAGTCAAATCAAATTGCCAAAAATCCCATAAAAAAGGCTCTCTCACCACTTAGCAAGAGAGCCCAATCTATAATTATTTTAAAGTATAACCAGGGTAAGCTTTTAAAGCTTCGCCAAGAATGTAAATAGCTTTTTCAATCTTTTCGGAGCTTAAAACATAAGCCAAACGAGCTTCATCCACACCACAGGTGGAATCGCCATAGAAACCATTGCCCGGTGCAAACATAACGGTTTCGCCATCAATATCAAAGTTTTCTAATACCCAGATGGCAAATTTTTCTGCATCATCAACAGGCAGTTTAACCATAACATAGAAAGCACCTTGAGGTTCACTGGATTTTACCCCAGGAAGCTTATCCAAGCAAGCTTTAATAGTATCACGACGATGTTTATATTCGCGATTTACTTCTTCAAAGTAGCTGGACGGAGTCTCGTATAAAGCAGCCGCACCAACCATTTCTACAGCAGGACTGCAAAGACGACCTTGGGCAACCTTCATTATTTGAGCATTGAAAGCCTTATTTTTACAGATTAGACAGCCAATACGTACACCACAAGCACTGTAACGCTTAGAAACAGAGTCAACCATGATTAGATTTTGGTCCAGTTCAGGCATAGTACCAAAGCTCTTATAAGGACCATCATAAACGAATTCACGATAAACTTCATCCGCAATCAGTGCTAAATCATATTTCAGTGCCAAACGAGACAAAATTTTCATTTCCTCTTCAGTATAAACAGCACCAGTGGGGTTACCAGGATTGGTAACTAAAATAGCCTTGGTACGACCGTTGATGAATTTTTCAATCATCTCTTCGCTAGGCAAATGATAGCCGTTGTCTACGCTGGTAGGAACACCTACAACCTTAGCGCCATAAGTTTTTGCAAAAGTCATATAGTTAGCATAGAAAGGTTCAAATACCAAAATCTCATCAGTGTCGTCGCATAAAGCAGTTGCAGCCATGATCAGCGCTTCGGAACCACCATTGGTAATATAAATATCCTCTAAATCGTAGTTCATGCCTTTTTCAGCATAATACTTTTGAATAGCCTTAATCAGGACAGGGTCACCTTTAGAATTACCATATTCAATTACAGGAGCATCATATTTACGAATTGCTTCCATATATTGAGGGGGTGTCAAAATATCAGGTTGACCTATATTTAAATGGTATACTTTTTTGCCCGCCGCTTTCGCTGCATCAGCATAGGGGGTTAATTTTCTGATGGGAGAAGTGGCTAAAGCTTGTACACGTAAAGATAATCTCATTGATAATACCTCCAAAAGGGTGTGAAAAGTAGTATTCTTTATTATACCATAAAGCCGTGTTTCTGAAAACTAGTTTTTATGCTTATCATAAAAATATGCGTAATTTATCACAATAAAAATAGTCCAGTATAATAACCAGACTATTTTTACTACTTTATAACTGATAATTATATATTACCACATCATAAAAAGATATGTTCCATAAGCCGCTAGCATTATAAGGCCTTCCCAACGTTCAACCGTTCTCTTAGTAAAGGAGAATACAAAAAGCATCACTGCAGCACCAATACACCAGTACATATCTAACATAAACTCTTTAGCAAAAGGAATTGGAATGAGCATAGAAGAAATGCCTATTACAAAGAGAATATTGAACAGGTTACTACCTACAATATTACCAACTGCAATCCCCACTCTACCCTTTCTAGCAGCTGTTACAGAAGTAAATAATTCTGGTAGAGAAGTTCCCAAAGCGACAATGGTTAAACCAATAATACGATCGCTAACACCAAAAAACTTTGCCATAGCAACTGCTGCATCTACTGTAACATTACTGCCTATTAAAATTACCGTAGCACCGCCTAACATATAACAAATATCATGGGTTAAGCTATAACCATGTTCTTCATCCTCATCAATATCCATATTCTGCTTAGCACTTATATATAGATAACTTAAATAAGCCACAAAGATTGCTACAAGAATAGCACCATCCATTAATGTAAGCATGCCATCTAAACCCATAAAGTACAAAGCTACAGTAATACCGATGACAATGGGCATCTCCACCATTAATGTGCCCTTCTCTACTGGTAAAGCTTTAATAACTGCCGTTAGGCCTAAGATTACCAGGATATTCATAATATTACTGCCTACGATATTACCCACAGTAATACCCGCGCTACCACTAAAGGAAGCGGCAATACTTACAGCAGCCTCAGGTGCACTAGTACCCATAGCAACAATAGTAAGACCTATAATCAGTTCACTGATGCCAAAGCGAGAAGCAATACCTGCAGCACCATCAACAAACCAGTCTGACCCCTTGCCAAGCATAGCAAAGCCTAAGCAAAGTAATATAAATTGCAATAATAATTCCATATATACTCCTTAATCCTAAACAACAAGCACCTTCCTACAAAACAATTATACTATAAAAAACTCTTAAAAAGCAAGAATGACAGTTACATAAGCAACTGTCATTTCTTATCTTACATAAAATCAGCAAATAAATCCATTTGGTTGGAATCAGGTAAATCACCCAAAGCACCAATTTCTCCCAAACGTTCTGTAACAGCTTTACCAATGCCAGCACGTTGACGCAAATCTTCCTGAGAAATAAAGGGATTATTCTTATCCACAACTTCTGCTATAGCCTTTGCAGCCACATTGCCTACACCACTAAGGGCAGCAATAGGCGGTCTAAGACCATTTTCAGTTATACGGAAACGTTCTGCATCGGACTCGTACAAATCAATGTTATCAAAATGGAAGCCACGCTCAAACATTTCATTAACAAGTTCTAAATAGGTAACGTTGGTCTTTTCTGCTGCAGTTGCCTTAAAGCCAGCTGCACGAACATTTTTAATATACTGCTTAACGTATTCAGGCCCCTTACCAACTATCGCAAAGTCAAATTCAGGTGCACGTACAGTGAAATAAGCAGCATAGAAAGCCAAAGGTCTGTGTACCTTACACCAGGCAATACGATAGGCCATTAATACGTAAGCTACTGCATGGGCTTTTGGAAATAGATACTGAACCTTTTCGCATGAGTGAATATACCACTCAGGAACATTAGCAGCCTTCATAGCCTCTAACATAGCTGGCTCAAGGCCTTTTTTTGCAGCCTTGCCCTTACGAACATGCTCCATGGTCTTGAAGGCCAAGCTTGGCTCCACACCTACAGAGATAAGATAAGTCATGATATCATCACGAGTAGAAATAGTGCCACTTACAGGTTTACCCTCTTTGATCAAATCCTGCGCATTGTTCAACCATACGTCTGTACCATGGGAATAACCAGATACGCGAACAATTTGTGAGAAGTTTTTCGGTTGAACATCCTGAATCATTTGCCGAACAAAGGCTGTACCACATTCAGGAATACCAAAGGTACCAACCTCACTGTCTATCTGTTCAGGAGTTACACCCAAAGAAGAAGTATTTTGGAAAATACGCAGAGTTTCCTCATCCCCCATGGGAATATCATATTTAGCGCTAAAGGGTTTATCCGGTGTGGATAAATACTCCTCCAACTTTTTAATTACGTTAGGATCATCGTGACCCAGAATATCCAGCTTAACGAGACGATCGTTAATGCTATGGTAATCGTAATGGGTTGTTATATCAATGGTTTTATCAGTTTTTTCATCCGCAGGCCAATTCATAGGCGTAATATAGTGAATATCCATATTACGCGGTACAACCATAATACCGCCAGGATGTTGACCGGTAGTTCTCTTAACACCAGCAAAGTCTGCTACCATAGAAGCAACATAGGCAGGATGTACCTTGCGATTACGTTCCTCATAATACTTTTCTATGAAGGACTTGGCCGTTTTTATAGCTATAGTAGCAATAGTACCTGCACGACAAACATTATCGCGACCAAATAGTTCCTTGGTAAACTCATGAGCATTATGCTGCGCTTCTTCAGAGAAGTTCAAGTCGATATCAGGAACCTTATCGCCTTTAAAGCCAAGGAATACTGCGAAAGGAATATTATGTCCATCACGTACCATTTCCGCGCCGCAATGAGGACAATTCTTCACCGGTAAATCGAAGCCTGAGTCCACCTCATTCTTCAGGAAGAATTCGCTATGCTTACACTCAGGACAACGATAATGAGGTGGCAAAGCATTAACCTCAGTTATGTCTAACATGGTAGCAACAAAGGAAGAACCTACACTACCACGAGAACCAACAAGATAGCCAATTTCCAAAGACTTTTTAACCAAGCGATGAGCAATATAATACAATACCGAGAAGCCGTTACCAATAATAGAATTTAATTCCATCTCTAGGCGTTCTTCAACCACCTTGGGCAGATTCTCGCCATACCATTCATGAGCATGGTCATAGGACATGTCCTTAACCTTTTTTTCAACACCCGGAATAAAAGGAGAATACAATTGATCACGGTCCGGTACAGGTTTAAAACGCTCTACCATATCACTAATTTTATTAGTATTAGTTACGCATACCTCATAGGCAATATCTTTACCAAGGTAAGCGAATTCTGCCAGCATTTCCTCCGTAGTACGGAAGTACAATGGCGGTTGCTCATCTGCATCCTTATAATGTTGACCAGCCTGCAAAATTGCACGTAGCTTAGCATCTTCCGGATTAAGGAAATGGACGTCGCAGGTTGCAACAGTCAGCTTGCCCAGCTTTTTACCGATTTCATAAATCTTACGATTATGATTTTGCAAATCTTCTATAGAGCAAACCTTTTCTCTAACCAGGAACATATTGTTCCCCGTAGGTTGAATTTCAAGATAATCGTAGAAGCTAGCAATTTCTTCCAGTTCTTCATCACTGGCACCAGCTAAAATAGCCCTATAAAGCTCACCTGCTTCGCAAGCAGAGCCTAAAATAAGCCCTTCTCTATGCTCTTGAATAACTTCACGAGGCAATAAGGGACGACGATAGAGATAGTTCAGATTACTAATGGAAACCAGCTTGTAAAGATTACGCAAACCAGTTTCATTTTTAGCTAAAATAATAATATGGTTACTCTTAATCTTTTGTTTTTTACCACTAGTCTTAGTAGGATCGCCAGCCTCCTGGTCCAGTCCACTATCCTTAAGTTTTCTATCGCTCATAAGATAGCCTTCCATACCAAAAATCAGCTTCAAATCACTATGCTGATCCTCTACCTCATCATAACAGAAGGGAAATGCTTGAACCACACCATGATCCGTAATAGCTAAAGCTTTATGACCAAATTTAATAGCCTTGCGCACCAACTCCTGCATAGGAGTAACTGCATCCATCTTACTCATCTTCGTATGGCAATGCAATTCTACACGCTTTACCTCAGCCTTATCCGTTCTTTCTGGAGGTGCATCTACTTTCATGATAGATACAGGGTCCATAGTCATTTCGTCAAAATTAAATCTATCCGGCTCTACATTACCCTGAATGCGCAAATACATACCAGGTTTAAACTTATTCTTGAATTCATTACAAGCTTTACGGGGATCTTCATAATTACGTTTATCAAAACGCATGCGGATATAGATACCATTAGTAGCGTCAACTAGATTAAAGGTGACAATAATAGCGCCAGTGCGCAATTCCTTTTCAATAAAGGTCTGCATATTGCCGTCCTTGTCCATGGACTTAACAAACATACCCTCAATAACAACTCTAGCTTCTTCTTCAATCAAAGTATCCAAAGGACGAATACGAACATTTTCTTTTATTTTTTTGCCTAATATGATATTGGTATCTTTTTTACCATAAAGATTATTGAAAGCTGCTTCATATTCTGGATCATAGTTATTATTACTATAATCCATAGTACAGGGTTCTTCCTTAGGTTCAGTTGCACCAATCTCTATATCAGGCATTTCTGGCAAAGGAATATCTTCTGCCAAAGGCTGCCCCGTACATTCGGTGATTTCTACTTCCGGTGCTTCATCAACCATAGGCGGTTCCGGAGGCAGGGGTATCTCCTCTTCTTCTGCCATAATGCTAATAGTATTGTTAGCAAAAAGCTTTTTAGCATCCTGCTCTTCAGCTGGCGGTTCAATCTTAGCTGAAGTTGTTGTGACTTTAGCATTTTTATCGTTAACAAAGACGCAGCTCACTAAAGAAAAAGCAGCAGTCAGCTTGGCTGCCACTGCTTGCAAAGTTTTATCTTCAACATAAGCCCTGGTAGTAAAATGTATTTCCCAGGAGGTACCAGCTGCATCCATGCAAATCTTAGCAATTTGCATTTGCTTCAACTGAATTCTAGCAGAAAACTCCAAAGCATCAGTAGACAGAAAAGCCTTAAACTTTGCTTCATCCGGAATATAACAATATGTAGCTTGCATTTTCTGTCCACCTTCCTTGGTTAATTTTATAAACGCTTAAAACTAATTTTTATTTAACATTTTCTAGGCTCAAGAAGCCTTCGATAGAATGGAGACCACTAATAACCTCCATATTATCCACCTCAGGATTATATTTAACAAACAGCTCCAATTCTAAGAAAGAGTCCTCCTCACCTGACTTAACGTTTAAGGACTTCAACTTAACACCATTAATAGATAGGTAGTTTGTTACATCAGTAATAATACCGGGGCGATTTTGTACTCTAGCCACAATTAAACGAGTAGCAGTTTT
>JAKSOK010000093.1 GCA_024405615.1 Phascolarctobacterium sp. | reverse complement strand
GGTGAGAATGTTTTGCTGGATGGCCCTAAGGCTACTGGCAAGAATGTGCTGGCTCAAGGTCTATCTGCGGCCTTTGGACGTCCTTCCTGGGATGTATCCTTCTATATCAACATTGATGCAGAAACATTAATTGGTGCTGATACCTTTGAGGATGGAGCTGTTAAACTGCGCAAAGGTCCAATTTTCCGCGTAGCAGAGGAGGGCGGCTTTGGCATTCTAGACGAAATCAACATGGCTAAGAATGAGTCCTTAGCCGTGCTGCACGAGATTCTAGATTTCCGTCGCCAAATTGATGTGCCTGGCTATGGTCGTCTGGCACTACATGAAGCTACACGCTTTATAGGAACCATGAATTACGGTTATGCAGGTACGCGCGAGGTCAACGAAGCCTTGGCTTCTCGCTTTATGGTTGTTCGCATGCCCGTAATCAGCATAAACAATCTAGAGAAGCTAATCCAGACGCAATTTCCTAAGGTTAAGCCAGAATATGTAAAGCAGTTTGCGTTATTGTTTGATGAGATTAGAAAGAAGAGTGAGAGCGGCGAAATCTCTACTAAAGCTTTGGATTTGCGCGGACTTTTGGCAGCGATTCGATTGACCGGACGAGGTCTTCAGGTTGGCAAGGCATTGGAGCTTGGCATGGTTAACAAGTGCTTTGATGCTTATGAGCGCCAACTAGTGTTGGACCTTATTGCTGTGAGAATACCTGGACATCTGTGTGCTGAGGAAATTTTCCATGGATGATATAGACAGCTTTGAGAAACGTCGTGCTCGCAATCTTGTGTGGAGTACCGCAGGTACACAAGACTTTGAGCCGCCTTTGCTGGTGTATGATAAAGATGGTAAAGCAGATTTATACTGGAATAGTGTAATTGGCGCTATCTATCATCATTTTGATTGGCCTGCGCTACAAGAGTTTTATCGTAGCTTTGAGGATGATCGTTGGCGTGGGGTTAAGGAAAATCTATTTTGGTTAGCATTGGAGCAAGCAGCTTATGCTAAGGAGGCTAGTCATCGCCCTGCTTATGCATCCTTACGTAAAGAATATGTGTTAAAAGTTCTAGCAAACATGAATCTAGAAAAAGCAGCTCTTAATCATGATGATACCATGAGTTATAAGTTGCTGCTTGGTCATGTACAACGCATTAAGGCTGAATGGGACGGTAAGCAAGACAAGACTGTTAAGCATTTGGGAGACCGTGAGCTGGATCTTTTGGAGGCTATTGACCATACGCAAAACCTTGATACAGCCCAAATCATTCAAATGTTGCAAACTGCCTTCGATAGCTATTTGTCAGGCAGAAAGATAGCAGGTTTTTCAGTGACGCATCTTGGACTGTGGGGACCTGTGTGGGAGAGAGTGGACAAAGCTGTTCGACAGATGGGTAAGACGCTTTTATATCGTCGTCGTGGTCCGGTGCGATACATGGCCTTTGGTATGGCAGAGCATAGATTTGAGCAGACCGGAAATGATTATGACGATAGCGGCTTGCTCGCACATTCCCGTAGTGAACAGGAAAACTTTTGGAAGTACATAAATAACTATTTTGGTAAGCCTCTGTATCAGGAGCAGGATATTCGTCAGCTGGAACGTAATCTGTGCATCGGACCTGATACTGCCTGTCGATTGTATTATACCAATGGAGATTATGCAGATAAGTTAGAAACGGGTCCCTTTGTTGCAACCCATAATCGTAGTGCTGAAAAAGCGCTTCCTGTCAATAGAGCGGCTTATGAGGCACATAGCGTACAGTATAATCATGTTATCAACAATATGACTTCCCGTTTTCGTAATTCGCTGTTGGTACATTTGGAACAGCAGGAAGTACGGTCTAGAAGTGGCAAATTGAATATGAAAAGAATCTGGCGTGGACTGCTGCTTAATGAAAAGCATTTGTTTAACCGAGAACTGCCAGGCGACCCTGGTAATATTACTGTGGATTTGCTATTGGATGGTTCTAGTTCGCAAGCCTCTCGCCAGCAAACAATCGCCGCTCAGGCCTATGTGTTGGCGGAAAGTCTTACCCGTTGTGGTATTCCAGTAAGGATAACCTCCTTTTGCTCCATGAATGGCTACACCATTATGACTGTTTACCGTGATTATGATGAGCCTCAAAACAATGAGAGAGTTTTCCGTTATTTCACTGCTGGTGGCAATCGTGATGGTTTGGGAATAAAAATGCTTACTGACCTGATGGGCGACAACTCTGCAGAACATCGGCTGCTGATTACATTATCGGATTGCGAGCCCCATGACATGATCGCCATTATGGATGCTCCAGAACATTATGTTCCCTATGAGGGCGAGGATGCTATTAATGTAACTGCCTCAGCAGTGCGCCGCGCTATAGCAGAAGGAATCAGTGTAATGTGTATTTTTACTGGCGAGGAGAGAGCTCTGCCTGCGGCAAGACGCATTTATGACCGACATTTTGTGCGCATTCGTAACCTAGGATTTATGGCTGAAGCTGTGAGCAATCTGTTGCAGAGCGTAATCCGCAGTTATGATGCAGGTAATGCATAATGTATAGCGAAAAGGCTGCTGTAAGAATTGCTATTTATGAAGTTATTAGCTAAGATGAAATATAAACTAAGATGGGAAAAGCCTCAAGGATAAAAACTTGAGGCTTTTGTTATTGTTAAAAGCTAAACTGTCTAACTAATAATTAATAAAAACTCTAAATAGTATCAAAAAGCACTAGCCAAGATATCTTTTTTAGTAGTATAATATATGAATAATTGTTGAAATAATATCAATAAGGGAGTTTGTAGGATGTCTAAAAAAATGGATATGCTTCACGGAAGCATTTTAGATAAAATTTTCATGTTTGCCATTCCTGTGGCTATTACAGGTGTTTTGCAGCAATTGTTTAATTCCTCCGATGCGGCTGTAGTAGGACGCTTCTGTAATAGCGCAGCTTTAGCCGGGGTAGGTACGAATGGTCCGGTTATTAATATTGTTATTAATATTCTCGTAGGTCTTTCTTTAGGTGCTAACGTAGTTGTAGCTAGCCATATAGGACGTGGAACCGTTGACAAAATTCAGAATGCAGTCCATACTAGCATGGCGCTATCAATTATAGCTGGTTTCATAGCCTTGTTCTTTGGTGAGGCTGGAGCGCGTTATGTACTTGAATGGATACAAACGCCGCCAGATGTTATTGAGTATGCTACTACCTATTTACGAATTTATCTTTTAGGTCTGCCGTTTATTACTGCATTCAATTTTGGTGCAGCTTTGCTTCGTAGTACGGGCGATACTAAACGACCTCTGTACGCCTTGCTTGTAGCAGGAACAGTGAATCTGGTTTTAAACCTTTTCTTTGTTTGCGTATGTGGTTGGGGTATAGCTGGTGTTGCTATTGCTACAGTTATTAGTAATGTGCTTTCCTGCGGTACTGTCATTTATTTCTTGACCAAGGATGATGGCTATCTGCATCTCGACCTAAAGAAAATTCGCGTTGATGGCAAGGAATTGAAAGAAATTCTGCGCATAGGCATTCCTTCCGGGTTACAGGGAACGGTTTTCTCAGTAGCTAATGTGGCTATTCAATATGCCATTAATAGCTTTGGTCCTAAGGCAATTGCTGGCTCCTCTGTATGCCTTAACTATGAGCTTCTAAATTACTATGTAATTGCATCCTTTACTCAAGCAGCAGTTACCTTTACCAGTCAAAACTTTGCAGCAGGTCAATATGCTAGAGCTAGAAAAATATTATATTACATCATGAGTTCCGCTATAGGCATTGTCTTTATTACTAGTATGGCCAATGTCATGTTTGCAGATGCTGCAATTAATGTTTTCACTGATGATGCAGAAGCTGCTGCTTTTGCTAAGACTCGTATGTGGATTATTATTGCACCTTACATTATTTCAGTTATTTATGAAGTTCTATGTGCTACCTTAAGAGGTATGGGCTATGCAAATCTGCCTACAGTTCTTATGATTATTGGCATTTGCATCTTCAGATTGGTATGGCTGGCAACTCTTCAGCAATGGAACAATACCTATGAGACGCTCTGTGCTATTTATCCTTGTTCCTGGCTTTTTACCGATGCTATGCTAATTGCAGCCTATGTTTGGGTATCTAAGAAAATCAAAGAAGCTTAAGCTTTAAGTTATTTACGAAAAGTATATTATTCCTTTAGATTAAAACTTGGTAAGACAAAATAAAAGCTACTAATGATTATTGCGATCATTAGTAGCTTTTTTGTATGGATATTCTTAATTTTAGGTTATTGTTTCTTTGTGGAGCAGTAGCAGCTTCTGATGCCAATGTTTATAGCTTTAGTTGGGCACACTGCTTTACATTTACCACAGGCTATGCATTCTGTGTCACCAACTTTTTGGCAATCCATGAGGCAAGTTCTTTGACAAGCGTTACAGCCAATGCATTTGCTTTCATCAATTTGCATGGCGAAAATACTGAGCTTGTTAAAGACTGCATAAAATGCGCCTAAGGGGCAGATGAAACGACAGAAGGGCCTGTAAATAACAATGGAAGCACTAATTATTGCTAAGGCTATAATTAGTTTTGTATTGCTATACAGAAAGGCGAAGCCTGTATTAGTGACCATCATGAGTATGGCGTTTAAAAGACCATTAGGACAAAGCTCCTCGCAAAAGGCAGGGAAGGTCATGCCTTTACTGTAAAACATGTATAGAGGAATAAGCACTACGGCAATAGCAAAAATTAGATATTTTACATAACATAGCTTGGCTGTAAGAGAGTTCTTCTTAAGCTTAGGACTTGGAATTTTATAGAGCAGGTCAAAGAAAAAGCCGAAGGGGCAGAGCCACCCGCAAATAATGCGTCCTAAAAGGAGAGCGAAGAGGACGATGCTGGCTAGCATATAAAAGGGAAGTCGCAGGAAACCGCCACCAAAAATACTTTGCAATGTCCCCAAAGGGCAACCTGCAACAGCACCAGGACAATATTGGCAGTTAAGACCTGGTACGCATACCTTATCGGCTCTAATAAATGAGGTAGCGCTAGAACTGAAAAATTTGCTGTTGTATAAAATAGCTGCGCAGAACTGTGTTAAGTGGCGTTTTATTTGTAAGTCCATATTTAACAAATTCCTTTTACTTAAAGTATAGCATTATTATAAGGCCGCATTAAAAAAAAGTCCAATACAAAAAATGGATAGAAATCTATACATTATAACAATAACCTCTAGATAGATTGCTCCAAAATAAAATGCAGCATTATTCATATTTTGAATAATAAACTATGTGATATAGGTATTAGACATAAGCTTTGAATGGGTTTATAATGTAAGTGAAATTCAATATATTTTGGGGATATAAATTATGCAATACACAAAATTAGGTAAATCAAATTTGTTGGTATCTCGCATTTGCATGGGCTGCATGGGCTTTGGCGATGCGACTAATGGACAGCATAGCTGGACCATCAATGAGGAAACTACTAGAGAAATAATAAAATATGGTTTAGATAAAGGTGTAAATTTTTATGATACCGCTATAGCTTATCAAAATGGTACTAGTGAGCAATATGTTGGTAAGGCCTTAAGAGATTTTGCTAAACGTGATGATTTTATTATCGCCACTAAATTCCTTCCTAGAAATCAAGAGGAACTGGATAATGGAATAAGCGGTCAACAGCATATAGAAAATTCTTTGCATAAGAGTCTTACCAATCTTGGCTTGGATTATGTGGATTTGTATATTTATCATATGTGGGATTATCATACCCCAATGGAAGAAATCATGGAAGGACTTCATAACGTAATCAAGGCTGGTAAAGCTAGATATATTGGTATATCTAACTGCTTTGCTTGGCAACTGGCAAAGGCTAATTTTTATGCTAGAGAAAATGGGCTGACAGAATTCGTTTCTATTCAAGGTCATTATAATTTGATTGCTAGAGAGGAAGAACGGGAGATGGCACCGTTCTGTTATGATCAAAATATCGCCATGACTCCTTATAGTGCTCTTGCCAGTGGTAGACTTTCTAGAATTCCAGGCGAGACTTCTACTCGTTACGAACAGGACACTTATGCAAAATTTAAGTACGATAAAACTGCAGCAGCCGATGCTCTGATTATTAATAGGGTTCAAGAAGTTGCTAATAATAGAGATGTATCCATGACTGAAGTAGCCTTGGCCTGGTTGCTCACTAAGGTTACAGCGCCTGTAGTTGGTGCAACAAAGCTGTCTCATGTGGATGGCATGGTTAAAGCTGTAGATTTGAAGCTAACAGATGCTGAAATCGAATATCTTGAAGAATTATATGTTCCTCATGCTTTAGCTGGAGTTATGGCGCAGAATGGCAAACAGAAGGCTGGTAATGTTGTTTAGGTTAAAAAAGGGGAATAGAAATGGTAAAAAAATTAATAAGTATTTTTATGATTGTGGGTTGCTTCTTAGGTATTATGGGCTGTGGTAGCTCCGCTGGTAAAGCTCAAAATTCTTCTGCTAAAGAAGAGCAAATTAGCAAAACCGTAGCAACTAATACCAATACTGGTGCTAATATGGTACTCATTAAGGGTGGCACGTTTATGATGGGGAGTCCCGAAAGCGAGCCTTGGCGTGGGAAGGACGAGATACAGCATAAGGTTACTGTCAGCGACTTCTATATGAGTCCTTACGAACTGACACAAAAAGAATACCAGGAGATTACCGGAAAGAATCCTAGTAATTTTAAAGGCGATAATTTGCCTGTAGAAAATATTACCTGGTTGGATGCTATTGCATATTGCAATGCTCGCAGTGCTAAGGAGGGACTAAAGCCGGTATACACAATTCAAGGTAATAACGTAACCTGGGATAAGGCTGCAAATGGCTATCGCTTGCCAACTGAAGCAGAATGGGAATATGCTTGTCGTGCTAATACAACTACTCCTTTTAATACAGAAAATTCTATTAGCGTAGATGAAGCTAATTATTATG
>JAKSOK010000092.1 GCA_024405615.1 Phascolarctobacterium sp. | reverse complement strand
AACTATGTTACTGTTAATGATAAGCTAAGCTTAAATAATGATGCTTCCAATCTTGATAATGATGATGCAGATAACAGAGCTAAAAAGGAAGCTCAACAGGAAAAGCTGCTTGACAAGCTGGAAAAAGCTGTTGTAAAGCAATTTACAAGAACAAAGGATGATGATGGCAAGGCTGTTACTCCGCTTTTGAAGCCTGCTGCAGCTAGCGATATTAGCTTGAAGGGTGAAACAGGTGCTGGCAAAGCCTTGAAGGGTATGCAAACTGAGCTGGATAAAGCTGTTCTTGCTGCTCAAAATGTAAATGTTAATAATACTATTAATGATAAATTTAATATCTACACTGGTAGTGGTACAGGTTCAATTCTTGGCGTTATTAAAAATAGAGCTCTGCTTGAAGAAAAGAATCTGAGCCAGATTAATATTGCCGGTGGCTCAATTAATGCTAAAAATGTAGCTGTTAATGGCAAGGTAACCGGTTCAGCAGAAACGGAAACTGCACTTGGCTATGTTTCTGGTGTAGCTGGTAATACCAGCTGGGCAAAAATTAGCGTAGCTGGTGATAATGCTATTAATATTAGTGCTGCTAAGGCTGATAAAGATGAAAAAGCTGGCACTAAGATTAATGCTCAAAATGTAGCAATTAAGGCTTACAATGATGGTAAATACACTTCTACCGCTAAAGGTGGCGGCTTAGCTGTTGCGGGTGGTAATGAGCTGACTACTCTTGCTGAAGACAATTTGAACAACAGAGTTAATATTAGTGATGCTAATATTGAGCTTTACGTAGAAAAGAATAAAACAGAGGAAAATGTAAATACCGGTATTAGTATTGATGTTGCTCAAACCAGTAAGGTTAATACTAAGACTGTCTTTGGCAATGTTTCCGTTGTGGGTGGCGGTGTAAGCTTCTTCATGGATTCCAAGCTTAATTCTGACAATGCCATTAATTTAAATAATAACACAATTAAAGAAGCAGTTGATGGCCAAAGCTTGAATGTTAATGCTCTCTTTGCAGGTGTGGCTGAGATTGAAGCTAAGAATGGTTCTGGCTCTTTAGGCGGTGGTGGTTCTGGCACCTATGCTAAGGCTATAGCTAAGGGTAGCGCTATGATTAATGCCACAGGCAATGACCTTGACTTTACTAATATCAATGCTCATAGCCTTGTTGGTGGTAGAGCAGGCAAGGATGGCAATGATGCTATGACCTTGGCGAAGGCTGATGTGCATGCTATAGATATATCTTTAGCGGTTGGTGGCTCTAAAAATAGTGCTGAAGCAAAGATTGAAACTACCTCCCAAACAGATTTTAGCAACAATACTTTCCACAATACTACCCAAAAGGGTAATGTAATTGGTTACACCGAAGTAGACCAGCTCATTGAGGAAACCGACGCACAAGGCCATATTATCCTGGACGAAAATGGTAAGCCTAAAATGAAGGTTGCCATGGTTAAGAAATTGGATGACAACGGCAATGAGGTTAAGGACGCTTCCGGTAATCCTATTATGGTACCTGTTAAAATTAAAGCGCCTATTTATGAGCAAATTCCTGTGGGCAAAACAGATTTAGATATTAAAGCTGACACTATAGCTAGAGCTTTTGCTAATGATGACGGTGCTAATGTGGGCTTAGGTGTGGCTGTTGGTCACAAGGAAAGTAAGGTTACTATAAATGAAACTACAAAGGCTAGTTTTGCAGCAAAAGCTGACGCTCCTTCTTATTTGAAGGCTTTGAAAGTAGATGCAACTGGCTTAAATGAAGTAATTGACACAGCTGATGGTTCTGGTGGCGGTATTTTGGGTATTTCTCCTTCTGCTGCAGTTGCCGAGAACGATTTGAGGCTTATTACTAATGCTAGTGTTAAGGGCAAAATCAACGTTTTAGAAAATGCTGAAATTGTTGCTAAACAAAAGGATAATCTGAGAGTTACTACCACTATTAAGAATGGTGGCATACTTGCTGAGGTTGGTGGCGGTAATGCAACTAATACTTTGAATGAGGAGACTACTGTTAATTTGACAGATGCCGAGCTTGTAGCTCAGGAAAGCATTATTTCCGCTAGTAATGATGTTAGCATGAACCGTGAGAATTTTGGCGGGAATGAAACCTATGCCATTAAAGGAGATTCTGGCTCTGCTGGCTGGTCACAGGCTACAAATGTTGTTTTAACCAACAAAATTAATACGAAGGCTGATGTAAGCTTTAATAATGCCAAGGTTACTACTTATGAAGACCTGAAGGTTAATGCGGATACAATAAATAATATTTTTGCTAAAGCAATTTATAGAAATGGTGGCTCTACTGCTGTATCTGAAGCTCAGACTAAGAATACGCATACTTATACTAATGCGATTAATTTAAGCAAGGATAGCTCCTTAAGAACTATAAATTCTGATAGTAGATTGGATTTGATAGCTGCGGATAATAGCAATCTCCAAATTGGCGCCTATGCTAATGCTATTGTTGGCTTGGCAGTAACGGTTGCTATGCCAGATACCAAAAACACAATTGTACGTAATAACAATATCAATGTAACAGGTGATATTTTCAGTGCTAAAGACCTTAATCTTTATGCGGGTGATTTTACTGGTGTGGATATTGGTGGACTAGATGCGGTTATTGACTGTGAGGCTTATTCTGGTTCTATTATTCCTATATCTAGCCAGAAGTTTGAGAGCCATATTACTGAAAATAATACTGTGGTTGTGGCTGGAAATACTCATAGTGTAAGCAATACTGGTATCAATGCTACAGAAGGCTCTACTCGTATTAAGCATAACTATATTGAAGGTAATCTGTTCACTTCTGATGCCAATAGAAGTAGCGAATATGTTTCTTTCCGCAGGAAAAAATTTAATAATGATGGTATTGAGTCCGGTGTTGTCAATATTATCAACAACGATAATGTAGAAATTTCTGGCTCTGTTACAGCTGGCTATAATCATAAATTTGCGTTAGATATTGGTACTGCTAAA
Organism: Phascolarctobacterium sp.; assembly: GCA_024405615.1. Classification (GTDB taxonomy): domain Bacteria; phylum Bacillota; class Negativicutes; order Acidaminococcales; family Acidaminococcaceae; genus Phascolarctobacterium_A. Next base: position 3,953 of record JAKSOK010000092.1, on the reverse strand, counting down.
GAAATCGTTATTCTCGACGAGGCTGAGAGAAATGCTGTTAAGGCAGCAGATAATGGTGATTTGACGGTTGCTGCACGTCCTACAATTAAGCTTAATGGCTCCGTTTTGACTGAGGCTGAGGCTGAAAAAAATATTGGTACTATTAAATACTATGCTAGTGGTGTAGGTGAAGCACTTTTAGCTCGCTATGATGAGCTTACCTCTGCTCTTAAAAATTATAGTGAAGTTACAGATAAGAGCAAGGATCCTACTTATCAAAAGCTGCTTGTAGAAAAGGACAGCCTTATTACCACTCTTTCACAATTAGGCTTAGCTCATCAAGAGGGAGCTGAAGGAGCAAAATATTGGGTCGTAGATAATAAGGTTAAGGCTAATGTTATTGAACTACCGGATATTGCTAGTGGCGGTGGTAGTATTAACATTCATGCTGATGATATGTCTGGTAAGGGCACCATTAAGGCTTATGGTGCGCCTGATTTAGTTGTTAATAACTATTCTAACATGTATCTCAAGCTGAATAATATGACTGTGGGTGATATAGGAGGTCATCTCATAGTTAACGATGAGGGTATTAACTGTAGTACTACAGAAAAAGCTAATGAAATTCTTGCCAATGTCTTGAAGAAGTCTGGTCCTAAAGAATTTGGTGAAGTAATTGCTACCGGTGGCTCTGAAAGTAAAATCGAAATTAATGGCATTAATTCAGTAAGAGAATTTAAGGCTGTTGTGAATGGCAAAACAATTACCGAGGTTCCCTATGCTTCTATTGAGCTCGCCAAAAACAAAGCCATTACCAATATGAGCGGCAAGGTAAAAATTGATAGTCAAAACGATTCTTTGTTTATAAATGGTAATGTTATTGGTACAGAAATATCTATGACGGCCTTGTATGGCAATCTGACTCAGGTTGTAGAGAAGGGTATTCTAAATGTTGCTAACACTCCTGAGCTAGATATAGATTACGATAGTAGCATCAATAGTATTATTGATGACGAATTTAGATTTACTAAGGATAATGTTGTAAGCGAATCTGATAAACATAAGGAAGCAGAGTATAAGGATGATACTACTCATGGCAGAGAGTCTGGTGATTTAGGAATAATTACTGGAGGTAACATTTTCTTAGGGGCAGAGAGTATCAATGTTAATGGACTTGTTCAAAGTGGCTTTGGTGAGTTTTTCGTAGACATTAATCGTGTAGGTGATATAGACCAAGATAAAATTTATAGCCTTGATTTACATTGGGATGGTACTCCGCTCAAGGATTCAGATATTAGAAATGCAAACTATATGATTTCTGAGCCTGGCAAATATTATGACAGAGGTAGTAAGCTCTTTAAATATCGCGTAGGCGCTTATTATAATCCTAGCACGAAGAAAATCGTGGTTGACGATATAGAAAGCTATAGTGGTACTATATCCTTAGCAGGTGGCATTATCAGTACAGGTAATGGCCGCATTGTGGCTATGGATGGTGCTTATGACATTAATATTACCAATAATACTGACCGTGATTTGCAGTTGGGCAAGGTATTGTCAACCGAATCTAAGGGTAAGGTTATAATTCATGATACCTATTTGGGTACAACAACCGAATATACTAGAGCTGGTGGTGCAAATCAGGTCTATAAGCCTAAGGAAGGCGCACGTTATAATTGGCATTTAGGTACAAATAGCACTATTAGGCAATACTATGAACACAAATATGAATCCAACTGGTGGGGACTTCATAAAGATGTAGATGAAACGACTCCTGGTAGCACTGTTGTTAAAACAGAACGTTTGGATAATAAGGACAAGGATAAGGTTAGCTATATTGATTTTGACCTAAAGGCTAAGGACGGTGGCAGTCTGGAAGATTATAGGTTCTATATGTTTGGCTCTAATAATTATCTTACTCATCAAAAGAGTGAGGTTAAGGAAACTCCTTGGGAGACCGGTCTGTTTGGCTTTAGAAAGCATATTTTAAGCGAATGGAATGTTACAACTGGTTCTAGCCAGCAGTATCTTGCTAGTGCCAAGGCTGATATGCCAATTGCTATTGAATTCATAGGTCGTGATAAAGCAACTATTAATATTGACTCTAATGCTTCTGTTGACGTTACTGGTAATGTTGGTTCCAAAGATAAGGATAAGGCAACTGTTAATATTAAAACTTTAAGCGGTCATATAAGTCAAAACACTGGTGCGATTATGGCTAGCAATGTTAATCTTTCGGCTGCAGGCCATATGAGCGGTATTAATATTCAAAGCGGTAATGTGCTAAATCTTACTGCTAAGAATACCTTCGACAAGGATACGAAGATTTTATATAATGGCACTGCCACAGATGTTAGCGATGGTAATAGGATTGATATTACCGTCAAAAACGAGGTTAAAGGTTCTGGCGATAATGCGGATTACGGACGTGTTAATCTGAGTTCAATTGTTGGTTCTGTATGGGATAAAAAATCTGTTCAAGGCGTTTCTATAAAAGCAAGCGGTAGCATTTACCAGAACAGTGGTCTGATTGAATCTCGTAGAATTGACTTGGAGTCAACAAATGGGCAGATTGGTAGCGCAGATCATTATATTAAGGTTAAAGCGGGGCAGGATGTAACAACAACAGATACTTTAAGCGCTAGCATAAATGCTAAGGCTAAGGGCGATATTAATCTGGAGCATGACTGGGTTAGTGATGCTAGCCCTACTTACGGCGATATGCGTATTGGTACTATTTACAGCGAAAGCGGAGATGTGAACCTGAAGGCTTATGGTCGCATAATTGATGCACTACCTTATGAAAATATTGAGGCAAGTGGACGTAGTGAACAAGAGCTTATTGCTCATTGGAAGAGTCTAGGTGTAGTTGGCGAGAGCGAAACCTTAGCTAAGGATGAAAATGGTAAATACATAACAACTACAACTCCTAATGATAATCCTGTTTATAAAACCACAACTGTTATAAGGGATGGCAAAGAGATTACAGTAATAGCAACTGAAAAGGTTAGGGATGCTATTTTAGATGAGCATGGCAATCCTATGAAGGATAAGGATGGCAATATCCTCTACGGTGCAGAGCATGAGGTCAAAATTCAGGAGAAGGATGCTAATGGCAAACCTCTCTATTATAAGACTACAACTGTAGATGGTTGGGATGAACAGATTATGCTTTATGCTATTAGTGATGAAATCATTAATCCTAAGTCTGGCGTAGAGCTTCCTACTAAAGCTGCTAATATTAAAGCGCATAATATTACTATTGATGCTCGTTACAGTGCAGGTCTTAATAGTGATGAAATTTGGGAAGAAAGAATTGATGATTTATATTTAGAAGATTTGAAATTCTTAGCTAAGCAGGACGCAAGCAATGTCATTTGGAACAATCCTAATAAGGAGGGTGGCAAAGAAGGTTATGTTGTAGTTCGTCAAAAGCTGCCTCTGGGTATTAATCAATCTGAAGGCGGTACACTGACTATTACTGCAGGTCAAATGTGGGATGAAAAGGATCTTGATGTAAATATTGAAGCTCGTCCTCTTGATCCTAATGCTGCAATTATACCTAGCATGGATATAAATATCATGAAAATTGATACTTATGGTAATGCTATGCTTAAAAATAGCATGGGTAGTATTTATACTGCTGCAGCTAGCCAAAACAGCACCGCACCTACAGCAGTAATTAAGGCTAAAACCTTGGACATTTATGCTGATAATACGACAGGGAACGGTAGTAATATTGGCTCTTTTGGTGATATGCCTTTATACGTAAATCTTTCTGGTCCGTTGCATGCAACAGCTAGTGGTGATATCAATATCCAACAAATTAATAGTAATGATTTGCTTATTGAAAGTATCTCCGCTGGTGGTAATATTAAGCTTGTTTCTGAAAAGAGTATTTTAGGGGCTAATAGCACAACTGGTGCTGAAAGTAACGGCTATATTAGACTGGAAAATGACAATACCACTTTGAG
>JAKSOK010000091.1 GCA_024405615.1 Phascolarctobacterium sp. | reverse complement strand
ATCTATATGTTGGGCTTTTTACCGGGCTTTGTTTATTTAGGTGGCTTGGATGAAAAAATTCATGCGCCTAGACTCCAGTCTCCACGAACTGCAATTCCTGCAGGTTCTGTGGCTATTGGTGGTGGACAGACAGGTATTTATCCTATTGCTTCCCCTGGTGGTTGGCGACTTATAGGTCGAACTCCGCTTAAGCTTTATGATCCTGAGCGTTTGGAGCCCATTCTTTGTAAAGCAGGAGAATATATCCGTTTCGTACCTATTAGTGAGGAACGCTTCCAGGAAATTGAGGAGCAGTTGGCTATTGGCGCCTATACACCGCATTGCGTTGAAATAGGAGGTGCTGAGTAATGAGTATTAAAGTTATTCAGGCTGGTCCTTTAACGACTATTCAAGATAGAGGTCGCTTCGGTTACCAACGCAGTGGTATTGGGCAAGCTGGTGCTATGGATCAAGAAGCCTATGCAGCAGCTAATAAGCTCGCTAGTAATTTGCCTGGTGCTGCTGTATTAGAAATGACTATGATGGGAGCAACTCTAGAATTTACAGCTAAACATCTTTGTGCTTTGACCGGTGCAGATATGCAAGCTAAGCTGGATGGGGTACCCCAGGAAATCTACAAATCTTTTTACGTTGAAGCTGGTCAAACCTTGACCTTAGGATTTGCAAAAACGGGCTTGAGAGGCTATTTCGCGGTTCAAGGGGGCATTGATGTACCAAAGGAATTAGGTAGCCGTTCTACTGATGTTAAGAGCCATTTAGGTGGCTTAGAAGGCCGTCCCTTAAAGAATGGAGACGTGCTGGAGGTTGGTGAAAGTGATGGCTTGCCACCAATATACGATTCCTTGCCTGTACCAGAATTTTTAGATGAGGTTGCTGTACGTGCTATTCCTGGACCCCAGGAGGATTTCTTTACGGAAAAGGGCTTAGATACTTTTTATAACACAAGCTATACGGTAACCCCACAAAGTGACCGTATGGGCATACGTTTTGATGGCACTGCAATAGAAAACAAAGCTGGTGTAGATATTATCTCCGATGGTATAACCTTTGGCTCCGTGCAAATTCCTGCCAATGGTATGCCCATTGTACTTATGGCTGATCATCAAACTGCAGGTGGTTATGCAAAAATTGCGACTGTCGTAAGTGCTGATCTACCGAAGCTAGCTCAGGTAAAACCGGGTAACAAGGTAAGATTTATAAAATGTAGTATATTAGAGGCTCAATTACAACCTATAGATATAGTATTAAAGCTGGTAGATAAACTGCCGCCCCCGCCAAAACCTAAATCTAAGGGCGTATGGGGAATGCTGAAGGAGATGTTGGGATTATGAGTAAGGTTGATTTAAACTGTGATTTGGGCGAAAGCTTTGGTAATTATAAGCTTGGCTTAGATGAAGAGGTATTGCCTTTTATTTCTTCTGCCAATGTAGCTTGTGGCTTTCATGCTTCTGATCCTTTGGTTATGTCTAAAACCGTTGCTTTAGCTAAAGCTGCTGGTGTAAGGGTTGGCGCCCATCCTGGTTATCCAGATTTAGTGGGCTTTGGCAGACGCAATCTTAATGCTTCACCTGCAGAAGTTAAAGCTATGGTTCAATATCAGGTTGGTGCCTTGATGGCTTTCTGCCAAGCTCAAGGAGTAGAACTTCAACATGTAAAGCCTCACGGAGCAATGTATAACATGGCTGCTAAAGATATAAAATTAGCCATGGCAATTTGTGAAGGTATTTATGAAGTAAATCCTAAGCTAATTCTTTTAGGATTGGCCGGTAGTCAACTTATAAAGGCAGCAGAAGCAATAGGTTTACCCTATGCTAATGAGGTTTTTGCTGATCGTGCCTACGAAGAGGATGGTTCTTTAGTAGCGAGAACTAAACCTGGTGCCATGATTACTGATGAGGACGAAGCTATCCAACGTGTAATCAACATGGTTAAAAATAAAACTGTAACTGCCATTACTGGAAAAGAAGTGCCGCTAGTGGCTGATTCTATTTGCTTACATGGCGATGGACCTAAGGCAGTTATCTTTGCACAAAAAATCAGTGCAGCATTAAAAAATGAGGGGATTGAGATTGCTTCTTTAGCTGAGGTAGTTTCAAGCAGGTAGTATTTATGGGTTACATAGAGAAGACTATATTACAGCATGGATATAGAGGCATGCCTATTTTAGCGCAACAGCTGCCAGAGAATTATATAGAAATAGCAGCTAATGCCATTTTAAGTTGGTCTAAAGGTAAGATTCTTATTGCAACAGGCTTTTATGTAGCTGGTTATGCAGAAACGGATGGTCCTCTTGGTGCTGTGGCTATTGCCAAGGCTATAGAAAAACTTGGCTTTGAACCGGTAATTGTAACAGATAAATTCTGTGAGGGATTTTTTGAAATAGAAAATATTCCTGTTATTTATGTTCCTTTAGATGCTCAAAAAGAACAGCTAGAGGCTATCCTTGAGGAACAAAAGCCTGTAGGCTTAATTGCTATTGAGCGCTGTGGTACTAATGTTAATGGTGTTTATGCTAACATGAGTGGTAAGGATATTACCGAGGTAACTGCTCCTATTGATTTGCTTTTTGATATGGCTGCAGGCAAGATTCCTACGATTGGCATTGGTGACGGCGGCAACGAAATTGGCATGGGCAATGTGCAAGAGACAATTGCAAAGGAATTGGCTTTGGTTCCCTGCAGAAATACTGTTGATTATCTAGTTATTGCTACGGTTTCCAATTGGGGCGGTTATGGCTTAGTTGCAGGCTTAAGCGAAGCTACAGGAGAAAAGCTGCTCATGTCCTATGAAGAAATTGCCATTTATCTAGAAAAGATTGTAAAGCTTGGTAGTATTGATGGTGTGCTCAAGGAGCATGTGCTTAGCGCTGATGCTTTTGGTCTAGATATAGAAAAAGAAATCTTAACTGCTTTAAAATAAGAAATGCTAAATTAAGTCCTACAAATTTCTTAAAACTATTGAAAAATAGTCTATTTAGAGTTAAAATAGTGTAAACAGTATATTAAATAATATACACCAATTAATTTTTGATGAATTTATCTTAGGAGGTATATGTCATGTCTGTTAAAGTAGCAATTAATGGCTTTGGCCGTATTGGTCGTCTGGCTTTCCGTCAAATGTTTGAAGCTGAGGGTTATGAGGTTGTAGCTATCAACGATCTGACCAGCCCCGACATGCTGGCACACCTGTTAAAATATGATACTGCTCAAGGTTCCTTCTTGGGTGCAATCGGCGAAAACAAACACACTGTTGAAGCTGGTGAAGGCTCCATCATTGTTGATGGCAAAGAAATTACCATTTATTCTAAACCTAATGCAGCAGATCTGCCTTGGGGTGAATTAGATGTTGATGTTGTTTTGGAATGCACTGGTTTCTACACCAGCAAAGCTAAAGCTGAAGCTCATATCCAAGCTGGCGCTAAAAAGGTTGTTATTTCCGCTCCTGCTGGTAATGACCTGCCCACCATCGTTTACAATGTTAACCACAATGTTCTGACCAAAGAAGATACTGTTATTTCTGCAGCTTCCTGCACTACCAACTGCTTGGCTCCTATGACCAAGGCTCTGAACGATTTGGCTCCTATCCAAAGCGGCATCATGACCACTGTACATGCTTACACTGGTGACCAAATGATTCTGGATGGTCCTCATCGTAAAGGCGACAAACGTCGTGCTCGTGCAGGCGCCGTGAACATCGTTCCTAACAGCACTGGTGCTGCTAAAGCTATCGGTCTGGTTATTCCTGAACTGAATGGCAAGCTGATCGGCTCTGCTCAACGCGTTCCGACTCCTACTGGTTCCACCACCATTCTGGTTGCAGTTGTTAAAGGCAAAGACATCACTGTTGATTCCGTAAATGCTGCTATGAAGGCTGCTGCTAACGAAAGCTTCGGTTACACTGAAGAACCTATCGTTTCTTCCGACGTTATCGGCATGAAATTTGGTTCTCTGTTTGACGCTACTCAAACCATGGTTGCAAAGATTGATGAAGATACCTATCATGTTCAAGTTGTTTCCTGGTATGATAACGAAAACAGCTACACCAGCCAAATGGTTCGCACCATTAAATACTTCGCTGAAATGTAATTTGCTTAAAGCATAAAATTAGCCCTCTTGGATTAATCCGAGAGGGCTCTTTTATTATAAAATATCGCTTGACTTTTTGACTTTATAGTAGTACAATAGTCAAGCAGAATGAAACTGTAATAGTTTCAGATTAAGGTGCAGTGCGAGCACCGGACAATTTAATAGATGCTTAGCATCTACTTTCAAACCGGGGATGTACTGGTTTCGACGGGGGTAGGTGTTGTATGATAAGCGAGCCGTGGTTCCATCTGCACGTTAATCGGTGGGAACGTTTAAATATAAACGCTGAACAAGAATACGCACTGGCTGCCTAAGGGCAACCCTGTCCACTGAGCTCCTCCTATAGGCGAGGCTGGACAGACAACATGTAGGATACTTTTAGGTCTTCTCCCTAGGGCCTAAGGGGAAATAAATAGGGATAGCGAGTGAATAGCCCGTCGCTAGGCAGTTCAGGAGCGAAATAACAATATGGCGTCTGCGCTCGGAGAAAGTTGTATGGCAATATTTTCGGACAGGGGTTCGACTCCCCTCATCTCCACCACGGAGACCACGCCTCAAGGGTAACCTTGGGGCTTTTTATTTTTATATTGAGTAGGAAAACCATTCTAATAAAAGACTGATAGCTAATATTGAACTATTTAGCTGTTTGTGATAACATAAAAAGAAATATAATTGTTTAAGGTTATTTTGAGCTGTATGATTTAAATTGGTATATTTAGAAAAGAGAAAGTATTATGGAATTTAGAAGAGCAAGAGGCTCTGAGCAAAAACAGATGCGGGTACAGCAGATTATAAATGCAGCAGCAGAGCTTTATTTGGATATAGGTTACGACAAGGTTACCTTTACAGGGATTGTTAAAAAATTGAATTTTGCACGCAACTCTATTTATAATTATTTCTCTTGTAAAGAGGATATATTCCTTGCGTTGCTATTGCAAGAGATAGAGAAGTTTGTGGAGGATGCCAAGGGGATTTTTACCACAGAGGCTAAGGATGTTGATACTTTCTGCGAAGAATGGGCGCAGCTTTGGTCTAGACATGCACTAATGATGGGTATTTTTAGTATAGTTAATACAGTTATACTAAAGGATGCTACAGAAACTGCTCATAAGGAGTATCGTGCCAATCTGCATAAAATTTTCTGGCGACTTGGCGATACTGTTAAAACTATATTTCCTAGTTTTACTACTGAGGAGATTAATTTGTTTTTGGAGTACCAGACCTTTGCCTTAGCTATTTTCCCAACAAGTATAGAATTTAAAAAATTAAATAAGATACCTATTTATGAGGACCCTTCTTTTGGCCCGCATACCTTTGCAGATGAATATGTGCCTTATTTGAAGATGATTTTGGGCCATTTACAAAGACAGTAATATAAGTGTATAGACCTATTTTATATAGGTCTATTTTTTATTCAAAAAAAATAATCGACAAAGTGTCTATAAACATATTGACAAATAAACTTGTTTGTTCTATAATCTCAATAGTAACAGTTCTTAATAACTTCAAAAAACTATATTTTGTTAAAAACAAGAAAGGAATGGATGTCATTATGAAAAAATTATTGGGTAAAACTGCAGTAGTAGCTGCTGCTGCAATTCTGGCATTAGCTGTGGCTGGCTGCGGAGGTAGCGATAAGAAAGCTGCTCAAAAAGGGGTTAAGGATACATTAACCTTTGCAACTACTAACTTCTGCGATGGTTTGGAACCTACTGAAGCTTATTTCAGTTGGGAGGTATGCCGTTATGCAGTTGGTGAATGTCTTGTTAAATTTGACGATAAGATGAAACCATCTCCTTGGCTAGCAGAAAGCTGGAAATTGTCTGATGATAAGTTATCTTGGACCTTTAAAGTTCGCGACTGCAAGTTCTCTAATGGTAACAAGGTTACTGGTGAAGCTGTCAAAAATTCTATTGAACGTACTTTAAAGAAATCTGCACGTGCTAGAGCAATGTTTAAAATGGTTAGCATTTCCGCTAATGGTCAAGAGGTAACTATTAAAACTGAAAAACCTATTGCTTCTTTTCCTGGTATGATGGGTGATCCTCTGTTCCTTATTGTAGATACAACTGTAGATGGCAAAGTTAACTTTGCTAAAGAAGGTCCTGTATGTACTGGTCCTTATGCAGTAAAATCATTTACTAAAGACAAGACCGTTTTAGTTCAAAACGAACATTATTGGGGCGGTAAAGCTCCCTTTAAAAATGTTAATGTCGTAAATATTAACGATCCCAACTCTCGTGCAATGGCATTGCAAAAAGGAGAGGTTGATGTTGCTGTAAATATTGCGCCTGGTGATTTGCAACTATTCAAGGATGCTAATAAATTCAATACTAGCAAAATTTCTTCTATACGTTCTTGCATGGCTAGATTCAATGTTTCCAAGGATAAGCCTTTAGGAGATATTAAGGTTCGTCAAGCTTTGTTGCGTTCCTTGAATAGAGAAGTTTACTGCAAGACCCTCTTGCAAAACACCTTTGTTCCTGGTAGCCCCGTACTTCCTCCTTCTGTAGACTTTGGTTTCGATGAAGTCAAGAAATTAGATAAAGACCAATATAATCTTGAATCTGCTAAACAATTACTGGCTGAAGCTGGTTGGAAAGATACCAATGGCGATGGTCTTGTAGATAAAAATGGTAAAAATTTGGAATTAGATTTCTATTATTATGCTGGTCGTGCAGAGCTGCCTATTTTCGCTGAAGCAACTCAAGCAGATGCTAAAAAAATTGGCATCAAAGTTAATCTTAAACAAGTTGACTATAATATCTTAGATAGTATTGGCAAAAAAGGTGCATACGATTTATGGATTACTAATATTCTGACTTTACAAGCAGGCGACCCAGAGGTTTACCTGAACATGTATTGGAAGTCTAA
>JAKSOK010000090.1 GCA_024405615.1 Phascolarctobacterium sp. | reverse complement strand
ACCTCAGAATCAATGGGCCCGCGAATATTATTAGCTACAGCATCCATACTCATTTTCGCAGTGCTTTCACCATTTACGCTAATAATAATATCACCTTCCTTGATGCCAGCCTTAGCACCAGGGTTGTCCTCAATTACAGACATAATCTGATATTGATTATTACGTTTACCAAAAACAACGCCAATACCACTAAAGCTACCTTGGGTCATATCTGTTAAACGCTGGAATTCTTTTTTATCCAGATAACTTGTATAGGGATCATCAACTGCATCCACCATACCACGGATTGCACCTTCTAGTAATTTGTGAGAGTCAATCTCACCATAATAGTAACGTTCTATCATGGATTTAGTTCGTACCAGCTTTACAGCTTCGCCAACATCTCCCAGCATTACATATGCGGTATAGCAAAACATGCCTAAAGCAAAAACAATGGATAATACCACTACAGCCAAGGCATTCCAAAAATACTTCATCAAGAGGTGACCTCCAAAAAATAATTAGCAAAGCTCCCTCCTAAATAAAGGGAGCTTAACTTTAAGGCAAATAATTTAAAGGTTCTGTTACTTCACCATGCAAACGCATTTCGAAGTGACAATGCGGACCAGTAGAATAACCAGTACTGCCCGCATAAGCAACAACAGTACCTCTGCCAACATATTGACCCTCACTACAATTAAGCGAAGAATTGTGTCCATACAAAGATACTAATCCACCACCATGGTCAATCATGACACAGTAACCATAGCCGCCTAACCAACCACTATAGACAACCGTACCGTTGTTAGTAGCATGAATAGGTGTACCAGTATCTACAGCAATGTCCATACCAGAATGGTATTTCGTAGTACCAAAAATAGGATGGGTACGCCAACCAAAATAAGAAGTTATCTCACCACGACAAGGCCACATATAACCACTGCTTGCAGCCTGTGGTTGAGAAGTTCCACCGCTTTCAAGGTTACGTAACATTTGCGTAACAGCATTAGAACTTGCTTGTAAGCGATCAATTTCTGCATTACTATCAGCTTTAACCTTTTCGGCATTAGCAATTCTTCTGCTAATACTCCTACGGAAAGCCGTAACTTTAGCTTTCTTTGCATCAAGAGAAGCTTTAGTTGCATTAATATCACGCATTTGTGCATCCAGCTCTTTTTGACGAGCAGAAATCTCTGCTGCTGCTGCTTTAATTTCTTCAATCAATGTCAAATCACTTTTTACTATTTTTTGCAGCAAGTACATTCTAGAAGAAAAATCACTAAAATCCTTTGCTCCCAACAGAACATCTAAATAGTTAATCTGACCATTGATATAAATATCACGTAAACGTTTTTTGTATATTTTATGACGATGTGCTATCTCCGCCTGCTTTTTAGCAAGCTTAGCTTTATTATCGTCTATTTTTCCTTGTAAGGCATCTGACTTCTTTTGCAAGGCTGCAGATTCTGTTTGTAAAGCTCGAAGCTGGCCAACAATTTGGTCCAATTCCACACTAGCAGCTTCTGCTTCACGCTTAGCATCAGCCTTACGGTTCTCCATTTCCTGCTTTTTCTGCTCTATTTCGGTAAGTTTTGTACGCAGCTGTTCAGCAGTTTCAGCAAAAACAAAGCTGTCGTAAATGGGAATTAAAGCCATAAAGCAGGCCAAAAGAGCAATGCCTAATTTCTTTTTCAGCATCTCGGCCTCCATTAAACCTTTAAGAACTTACGCAGAGAAATAAAGCTACCTAGCGCACCTATGCCTGTACCAGCTACCAACATAAAGGCTGTAACATAATAGAGCAACGGTGTTGCAGAAAGCATCGGTAAAAATGCTAGGGTTGCATGAATCCTACTCAGTAACGCACCATAGGTCAAGTTTATGATAATGGATGCAACTATAGCACCAAAGAAGCCTAAGGTCATACCCTCAAGCATAAAGGGCCAGCGGATAAACCAATCCGTTGCACCAACATATCTCATGATTATTACTTCTTTACGTCTTGCGAAAACGGTCAACCGAATGGTATTAGAAATAATAAACAGAGTAGCCATAGCCAAGAAAATAACCAAAATTATGCCACCAAAGCGTAATATTTTGGTCAATTGGAAAAGTTGCTCTACAACCTCTTGTCCAAATTTAGCTGTTTCAACCTTAGGCAGTTTTCCTATATCAGCAGAAACTTTCTTGATTTTTTCAGGAGAGTCAACCTTAACATCAAAGCTGTTAGGGAACGGATTATCTTTTCCCAAAGAATCCAATAGCTGTTGCTGATCTCCTAAACGTTCTTTAAATTTTTTTAAGGCTGCATCTTTAGGTACAAAAGTTACCTTTTGAACACCTGGCATATTTTTAATAGCCTTTTCAACAGTCATATTGTCTTGAGTAGTAGCATTATCCTGCATATATACAGAAATCTGCACCTGACTTTCCAACTGTTGAGCCAAATGGTTGGTATTGAGGAATATTAAAAGGAACATACCCAAAACTAATAAGGATACTGCAACTGTAGAAATAGATGCAAAGCTCATGAATCCATTACGTCTAATGGATTTATATGTTTCCTTAATAAAATATTCCTTAGTACTAAAACTCATAGCCATAACCTCCGTTCATTTCATCGCGGACAATATGGCCTTTTTCTATAGCTATTACACGCTTGCCCATTGCATCAACAATATCTTTAGCATGGGTTGCCATTACTATAGTAGTACCACTTTCATTAATCTCTTTAAAAATATTCATAATTTCCCAACTAGTATCTGGATCAAGATTGCCGGTAGGTTCGTCGGCAATAACCAGTTGAGGTTCATTTACTATTGCTCTAGCAATAGCAATACGTTGTTGTTCGCCACCACTGAGTTCATTAGGATAAGCATCCGCACGTTTACGCAGGCCAACTAAATCTAAAACGTTCATGACACGACGTTTTATTTTACGATGGGGTGTTTCAATAACCTGCATAGCAAACGCAACATTTTCATATACAGTTCTATCCGGTAGCAGGCGATAATCTTGGAAAATAATACCTAGCTGACGACGATAATATGGAATTTCCTTATCAGTTAATTCCAAAATATCAACGCCGTTTACCACAATAGAACCTGTAGTCGGCTTAATTTCTCTAAATAACATTTTAAAGAAGGTTGACTTGCCTGCGCCACTAGGACCAACAACGAAGACAAACTCACCTGGTTCAATATGAACATTTACATCCTCTAAGGCAACTGATCCTCCAGGATAAACCTTACTAATATTAGACATTAAAAGCATTGTCTTCTCCCCCAGCTACTTACTTATGCAAAAGCTCAAAAGCTTTTTCTGCATTAAGCATAGCTTTCTCTCTCAGCTCTTTCATTTGAGCCTTGTTTGCTTCTTTATGGAAAAGCGCTTTGCGACAACAATTTATAATATTGTCCGCTTCCAAGTCTGAGACCCTACCTGCGCTAGTCCCATTAACATCTTTCACAAAACCATCTATCTTAGGATCATAGGATACAGCCACGAAGGGCACCCCCATAACCGCCGAAAAAATCAAAGCGTGTAATCTCATTCCAATCAATAGATCAAAGTTGCCGATAAGAGATAAAAATTCCTCTGTATTGCAATCCGCAGCTAAAACTGTGCTCTCTAGCTTATTAACCATTAACTGTTGCACACGTCTACAGGTTTCAATATCTAATGGATATTGTAGTGGCAATAAGACAATATGCGCATTGCGATCATCAATCAATCTATCCGCAGCTTTAGCAATTTCCAGCAGATAACTATCATCTTCACGCCATTTACGAACCGCAATAGCAATAAGCATCTTGTTATTTGGTACATAGTACTTATCAAGTAATTTTCTACCAAATTCCTTAGGTTCTCCTGCTAAAGTCATAACTGCATCAGCCGTCAGCAGTACTTTATTATCAGGTACACCTATGCGACGTAGCTCGTAAAGAGAATCCTTGTCTCTAACAGTTATAAGATCTACAGAGCTGCAAACATACTTAGTTATTTTTCTCATGAAACTAGACTTGATAGGTCCAATTCCCTGTGCAAACAGCATTACTTTTTTACTAAGGACAGTTCCCATAGTTAAAATTGCCAAATAGTAGAACAGACTTCTCTTACTAGTAACATCCTGCAAAAGACTACCGCCACCACTAATTAGTAAATCGGACTTACTCATTGCACTAAAAATATCAAGCAGACTAAATCTATGAATGGAGTTTACCTTATGAACTTTTTTTGTAATATCAGGATTACCTGAAATTACTGTCATATCCATAGAGCTATCCTTACTTAGCAAAGCATTAATAATGGCTGTAAGCATAGCTTCATCTCCGGCATTGGCAAAGCCATAGTATCCGGAAATTACAATTTTACTCATTGATTAAGGTATCTCCTTTTAAATTCCATAACAAAAGGCAAAGTAGCCGCAAAAAATAACACGCCAACAATGCCAAAGACTACACCAACAGCATAACCATCCAAAGCTCTTACAAAGCTCATGATCACAGGCGTACGCATGTGACAAAAGGTTTGCACGAGGCTTCCTTGACCGATGACAGCAGCACATACAAGAGCAAATTGCCACAAGCGCGGTGCCATACGATAAGCAGCCATAACTGCTAAGAAGAAAGCCGGATGTCCAATCATGAATTCCTTTTCGCGAGGACGGGCATACATAACCTGCTCCAAAAAAGCACGCATCTTCAACTCAATTGCAGGTACAGGAACGCCACCAGTATGACCACTGCGACCTACAAAATAAAGTAAAACAATTAAAAGCACCAATAAAATCGCAACATGCTTAAAGGTTAAGCTCTTATCAGCTAGCTTGTTCAAGGCAGCGACCGGATGGTCCATTTTGCTTGTCAATTGTTGCAAAATTTTATAGCGCTGAACATAAAGCATGGCAACAAGAATTATCGGCAACATGAAGGTCAATTTAACACCACGATAGATGTCGATTTCCAACAGGAATCTAGTATCCGTCAGAATACCTGACAGGAAAGCAGCACCAACCAGAGATAAAGCAATGGCTAAAGCTAATTGCCACATACCATGTACAATAATCATCACGACACCTGTGTCGCTTTTCTTATTCTTGTCCCAAATATCGAAAATAACATTCATGGATAAAACGGGGAAAACAACTGCAGCGACTAAAGCCAGCATTTGACGCAATAGCAAACCACGTCCAACCAGCATAATACCACAGCCTACAGCTGTCAACGCTGCCCAAACCATTAATTCTTTACTTTTACTAAGGCCAAATACCAGAGACAAATACATGGTAACGCCCGCTAAAATAGCTGCCACAATCGGCAGGAAATAAAGCTTATTGGGGAAATAAGGAGCATAATCAGCAACCTTATTATCAGCAAAGACACCTGCTTTATCAATTTTGTAACCGCGAGCTTTAACATTATCTCGAATATTCTTAACATATTCAAGGTTCAAAGTCATTAAATCCTTACCATCTCTAGGCAAGAAGAAGGGGCGTAGATAGTTTACACGAATATTACGTTCTTCGTCAGTAATTGCCCAACGATGTAAAGCAGTACCTACAGTAATTTTCTTTTGCTCTAATTCATCGATAACATAAGAACGAGAAGCGTTATAATTATTTGCCTCAGAAAGTTCAACTATGCCATCAATGTTTGCAAAACGTAATTGGGTATAATGCTCAAGCATAATCAGGTTCATTTTATGCTCTTGCATTTTTTTGCCCATATAGCCTATCTTATTGGGATAGCCTATTACTTCTTTGCCACAGGGCATGTATGCATGAACCTTAACGCCACTATCTGCAACACGTTTGAAAATGGCGTCTATTTTTTCTTCGTTTACACCTACATAGTTTTGTGGACGAATAGCTACATTAAAGCCAGCCGCTGCAACTCTCCGCATATCAGCTCTAGGTAACCCCAAGGGAGCTTGTAAAACCCCAAAAGGTTCATCATAACGATACTCAGGAATAATAGAAGTGCTACCTAAAACCATGGCAACACGTCTAGGTTGTTCAGCAATGAGCTTTACACGTTCCTTGCCATAGCGTAATGCTAAATCTTCAAGAACATCGCTAAAAGTTTCTTTGTCTTCTTTTTCTGCTATATAGGCAGCATTGGTCTGAATTAAATTCTGTTCAACAGCAGGAGCAAAAACACCGCCCTTACCACCTAAGGCAAGCTGATCTCTCAGCTCTTCCTCTGTAGCAAGATCAATAACACCATGCTTGGCCAATCGATTTAAGGTGGTATCAAAAATCATAATAGTATTGACACCAGCAGCCTTAAATTTTTCCAGCACAACATTTTCAGGAAGGCCTTCTAATGCGGCTAGTCGTCTCAGATTTTCATACTCCATGGACATTTCCACAGTATCATTCTTCTGTTCAATTGTATGGCGGGTTAGGTTCAACCACAGAGAACAAACAAACCCTAGCACAATTACGGCTATGAGCACTATATTATAACGGCTCTTCATAAAATTCACCCTGCTTTTATTAATTAAAATTAGATTTTTCTTTGTTGGCTACGTAAATATGCTTCAATAAAAGGCATCAATTCGCCATCCATAACAGCATCTACGTTACCAGTTTCGTGACCACTGCGTACATCCTTAACTAGCTTATAAGGTTGGAATACATAGGAACGAATTTGGCTACCCCATTCAATATCCTTATAATCGCCAGCTAGATCGCTTACAATTGCATCTTGCTTAGCTTTTTCATATTCATACAGTTTAGCACGAAGCATTTGCAAACATTTTTCACGGTTTTGAATTTGAGAACGCTCTTGTTGACATTGTACAACGATACCAGTAGGTTCGTGAGTCATACGTACAGCAGAGGAGGTCTTATTTACGTGTTGTCCACCAGCGCCACTAGCACGATAGGTATCAACACGAACCTCGTCCATATTGATGTTAACCTCTACGCTATCATCCAATTCAGGCATAACGTCAACACCACAGAAGGAGGTATGACGACGAGCAT
>JAKSOK010000009.1 GCA_024405615.1 Phascolarctobacterium sp. | reverse complement strand
TAGCTTCTGTATTTTCCGTAGATTTTGATACAGCTCGTATTTTAGATGAGCTTGGCAATATTATTTTAGGCAAACCCATCCTTCCAGGGAAAACCCTTGTTATTTTTGACGAAATACAAGCCTGCCCAGAAGCAATAACCTCTCTAAAATATTTTTACGAAACCATGCCCGAGCTACATATCGCCTGCGCCGGTTCATTGTTAGGAGTGGCCTTAAAAAGAAACAACATCTCCTTCCCCGTAGGAAAGGTTGAACGACTACAAATGTATCCCATGAGCTTTGCAGAATTCCTTGAAGCAGACGGCTACGGCACCCTACTCCAAGGCTTAACAAAATATTCTCCAGAACAAGAATTGCCAGCCTTATACACCGAACCCTTAACCAAAGCCTTAAAATATTATTATCTGGTTGGAGGCATGCCGGAAGCTGTAGCGACCTGGGTAGAAACTCATAACTTTGCGGAAGTGACCTCGCTACAAGATAATATTTTGCAGGACTACGCCAATGACTTTGCTAAATATGCACCCTTGACAGATGTACCCAAGCTACATTGGATCTGGGAATCCATCCCTAAACAACTAGCTCGCGAAAATAATAAGTTCATCTTTTCCCATGTCAAAGAAGGCAAGCGTTCCAAGGATCTTGAGGATGCCCTATCCTGGCTAGTCAGCGCTGGCCTCATCCATAAACTGGAGCTAGTAAGCAATCCAGAACTACCACTAGCCTTTAATGCCGACGCCACCTATTTCAAGGTTTATCTGGCCGATGTAGGACTCCTCTGCCGCCGATCCGGACTTGCACCGGAAACAATACTAGAAGAAACCCCTCTCTATCAAAATTTCAAAGGTGCCCTAACAGAAAACTTTGTCCTTACGGAGCTGGTACAACTAGGCATCAAGCCCTATTTCTGGCGCTCCGGCAACACCGCCGAGCTAGACTTCCTGTTTGAAGTTCAAAACAAAGTCATCCCCGTAGAAGCCAAAGCCGAAACACACACCCGCGCCAAAAGCTACGGACAATTCTGCAAAAAATATCACCCCGAAACCGGCCTAAAACTCTCCCTCAAAAACATCGGCACCAACATGGTCGAACAAACCAAAACCATCAGCCTGCCGCTGTACCTGGTATGGAACTTAAGAAAATATAGTTGATAAAAGCAACCTCCCCCGCACCGCCAATGGTACGGGGGATTTTTCACATTCAGTAACTTTTTTTGCATAAAACAAAGTCATTTAAAAATTTACTCTGAAGCTTATAGGTGTCACCATAAGCCAAATGCCCTTTATAGCTATTAATAACCTGACCAATTTCTTCAAAGTTCATTAAATTCTTTTCAAAAAGTTCACTCATATTCTTCAGTTTACGTTTATATCTGTGTTTAGTTACATTTCTTAACTTTTGAAGGATTTTCCCATTTTCCGTGAGGTAAAAATGCCATCCCAAATAATCGATACCGTTCCTAATAGGAGATATTTGAGTTTTTTCATTAAATTCCAGTTTTAATTCTGAAGTTACATATCTTGACAGCAAGCCGAGTTTTTCTTTCAGTTCCTGCTTATCATGCCAAAGCATGACGGCATCATCCATATACCTAGAATAATATTTGAAGCCCAATATCTCCTTGGCGTATCTATCCAAGCCATTAAGATAATATATGGCAAACCACTGACTAGTCTGATTTCCCAGGGGCAATCCTTTGCCTTCACTAGTGCTGTAGCCACCTATTATATTACATAACAAATCATATACACGTGTATCTTGTACGCTTCTCTCCAGCAGCACTTTCAAGACTTCATGGTCTATATTGTCAAAATACTTCCGTATATCAAATTTCAAAAAATAACCTTCGGCACCATATTCTTTATAGTATTCAGCTAAAAATCGCCTTAACCTTTTTAAAGCAAAATGAGTTCCTTTCCCTTTTCTGCAGGCCGCGTTATCATAAATCAGCTTTTTATCCAGCAAAGGACCTAAAACCTCATCACAAATACAATGTTGTACAACTCTGTCCTTATAATGCAGAGCATGAATTATTCTTTCCTTTGGATCATAAACAGTAAATTTATAGTACTCCCCAGAAATGTATAATCCTTCCTGCAACTCTTGCGAAAGTGCTGCAAGATTATAAGCCAAGTTCATTTCAAAATTTATAACCTCGCTGTTATTTTGTTTACTTCTTCTAGATTTAAGGTGAGCTCTATACAAATTTTGAAAATCGCATATTTTATCATAATCACTCATAAATGACCTTACCCTGAACTAATGGGGACGAACCTATCAAGATAAGTCCGTCCTAAAGAAAGCAAGCTAATGCATACTCTCTCCCATCAGCATGTATTTTCCCGGTCTTAAAGCCAAGAGGGAATTCGATTCCTTTGTGCTATGCGCGGATAGAGGACCCTTCCAACTATTTCAGGCAATATAGCACGATGCGGGCGGACACAAATATTAGTATTATTAACATTATATCCATTTGTATTTACGGAGCCGTCTGTTTTGACATTTGCGGCATTATTACTATTATTACCGGCGGAGCGCAGCCACCAATTAAGTAAATTCAATCGAATCCCCGGATTATAGTCACTAGGACTGTAATCTCTTTTTATCACTATTCATCCATGCTCCTAGCAAATTTTGACAATCCATAATCTGTTTAGAAATCTCCTCATACTGCTTTGCCAATATACATTGCTGTTGCATAGCAAGCATCGCAATATAGCCTAATAATTTTAGACTCGTCATAGCATCTCTTTGTAAACCTAGCCTGATTTTTTGTGCCTCAATATCGGTTTTAGTTACATAAACATCATTAGCCCGAAATATTTTTTCTATTATTTCCAAGCTAAGATTCTGAAGCTTGCTAACAAAAGTATAGCGGAAATGCTTAGGAGATTTTTGAGTTATTAGCATAACGTAGGAGCACAAATTTTTAGCCTTTGTAACAACCATAAGCTCACTTTGCTTTTTCACAAGCAACCCCCATTCGTCGAGCAAGCTCGCCACCTTCCCCCAGGGGAAGTAAGATTACGCCTTCGGCGTAGAGTGGACGATTTAAGATTAGAAGAATTTAGATTAAAGATTAACCCACAAAGCGGGGCGGACACAAACAGTAGTATCCCCATTATATCCATATGTATAAACGGAGCCGCCTGTCCTGACAACCGCGGCACCAGTACTAACACCACCGGCGGAGCGCAGCCACCAATAGCAATTCCCACCATATATGCTTGCACCATTAGCCTTAGCGTAATCTGTAGCTTTGCATTTTCTTAAATTATTGCTAGTAAAATATTTATTAACCTCGGTAACACTCAGCAAAAACAGCTTATCACTTACGCTAGCCTCAACATTAGTTGTAGCTATTTGCTTTGCTTCTTCTCCATTAAATGCTGTTTTCAAGAATACTCCATTTAACCAGGAACGCAAATAACATCTAGCCCATTCGTTGGTGCTTGAGTTAGGATGGAACTGAACAACATCTAGGCCACACTTACTAATTAATAGTGCTCTTTCACCTTCTACATCCAAGACTTGCCACTCAATTTCATCCTTCTCTGAACTTCCATTTCCCTTCTGCGGATATTTGCCAAACTTTACTATTTCGCCAATCCTTACATTACTCCCAATAAAGCAAGATTCCACTGTTGCGTTGATATTGTTAGCTGTACCGTTCTTATTGGTTTTGATTTCAAGGTCCCTAATAAGAACTTCTAAGTCATTAAACTTTTGCAAAAGCTGCGCGACATTATTCTCTAGTTTCAAAACTCTTTTTTCAATATCTGATTCCTTCACATCATCGCTTTGGTCATCAGCTTCACTATTTATACCAAAAATAACACATAGCTTATCACATACAGATTTCTTGTCCTTACTGTTTATCCTCTCTATTTGAATATATTCCCTTTCATAATTACGAGATTGCAACCATTTAACAAGTTTCCCGCTTTGGTAATCCTCGTAAATATCATCTATATTAAAATTTTCTCTTAAATCCTCCAGACTTCTTATAGGTTGCCCATCACAGTATAAATTAAATTTTATCATCTATTTCTCCCCAGCTCTGTATAACCACCTATTTCCAAACCAACATCATAGGTCTCACAGACAGTCAATTATCGTATTATTCCCTATACCTAATTCGTCGTCTTCGGCAAGGACTAAACGAGAATAATCCTAATACGCTATACCTTTGCAGGTTGTTCTTGTTTATTACTCAAAACGGGAATCGTTTAAAAGGATTTAGCATACCAATAACACTGCTAGGTTCATCGTCGTCCTCATCGTTATTTCTACGTGATAAACCTCTCAAAGCCCCGCCTAGGCCGGGCAAGGGACCAGCAAATCCTCCAATATCAGGAATACCTCTTAATAAAGGGTTATTTATTAAGCCGTCAAAGTCTTCATCCAAGCTCAGCAGAGAAGAAATACTATCGTCTCCCTCTCTGCACCAGTGAACAAAGTGTTCACAATTATTGAAAAGCACATTATAATCATTTTCGCCTAAACGAGATTTAGCTCTTTCAACAATCTCATCACGGGAAAAGTTAGCCCTAGAATAGCCCGTTACAATATTATCTCCGTCAGCAAAGTCATATATGGACACCTTAGAAATGACGCCATTGAAATCACCGTTCTGACCACCATACTCATAAACATAACCTTGACCATCATAAACCCCATGATGACTGTAAACAGAACGATTACAATAGATGTGATCACCCTTTTTCAGTTTACGCTTTGCTTCTCTAACACTCATGGAACGCATTGCATCAACTGCTCTCATACCAGGAGTTATAGCTTGAGCTACATTGGCAACAGTTCTAGCTCCATTACGAATATCATGCAGTTCCCTCTTTAAATTCTTTTTACGGTTGCCGCTCTTAAGAATTTCAGAATAATCCGGATATAACAGCATTTAACCACACCTCTAAACAATTTTAAACCATTTATATATGTTCACTTTCATAATTACGGTTATATATTAACCCACATTGCGGGCCGTACACAGATATTATCATTAAGGACGCGATATCCCTCAGCATTTACTGATCCGTTGCTTCTGACAAGTACGGCAGTATCTTTGAAAGCCCCAGCAGAACGTAGCCACCAGCAACAATTTTTACCATCAGAGCTAACTCCTTTTTGTTTAGCATAATCTGTTTCCTTGCATTTACGCACATTATTTTCCTTAAAGTATCTATATACTTCATCCACACTCAGTAAAAACAACTTATCACCAACGCCAGCCTCAACCTTAGTAGTAGCAATTCGTTCCGTTTCTTCTTTACTAAAAGCCTCCATAACAAAATTTACATTTAACCAAGAACGCAAATTACAGCTAGTCCATTTATTATTAGGCACATCATTGAACCCAATGGCATCAAGCCCATACCTGCTGATCAGTAGAGCTCTCTTTCTTTCTACAGCCAAAACTTGCCACTCTATTGCATCCTTTACCGACTTTCCATTTCCTCTTTGTTTGTATTTACCAAACTTTATTATGTCTCCGACATTGATATTACTTTTGCCCAAATAGAATATTTTGGTCATATTAGTATTGCCAGCGGTAAAATTTCCATTGCATTTGCTTCCAATATCCTTTATCACCCGCTCTAAATCATTAACTTTTTGTAGAAGCTTTGAAACATCTTTCTCTAATTTCAAGAACCTTTTTTCTATATCTGATTCATTCAAATCTCTAGGACGCTCAACATTAGTACCAGCAACACCAAAAATAACACATAGTTTATCGCATATAGCCTTCTTATCTTTGCTGTTTATTCTCTCTATCTGGATATATTCTCTTTCATAATTGCGAGATTGAAGCCATTTTACAAGTTGCCCGCTTTGGTAATCTTCATAAATATCATCTATATTAAAATTTTCTCTTAAATCCTCCAGGCTTCTTATAGGTTGCCCATCACAGTATAAATTGAATTTTATCATCTATTTCTCCCTAAATAATTTCCATAATAAACAGAATGACACTAGTATATGAGTTTACATCAGTATTTCCTAAAAAATAAATACCTAATCTTTAGTATGGAATTGCAAATTTTAGACTGAAATAATCCGAATTATATGTTAACCCACATAACAGGATGTACACAAATATTAGTAAAATCAACACTATAAACACCTGTAGACACGAAGCCATCTGTATTGACAACTGCAGCACTACCACTATAATCACCGGCGGAACGAAGCCACCAAGAACAAATTTCGCCGTCTGTATATGCACCATTAGCTTTTGCGTAATCTGTAGCCTTACATTTTCTTACAGTATTACTTACAAAATATTTATTAACCTCATCAACATTCAGTAAAAACAACCTGTCACTTACGCCAAACTCAACATTAGTTGTCGCAATTTGCTTCGCTTCCTCCCCACTGAAAGCAGTTCTAAAAAAATAACTGTTTAGCCAAGTACGTAAGCTGCAGCTAGACCATTTGTTTGTGTTTCCATTAGCATCGAACGGAACAGCGTCTAAACTACACTTGCTAATCAGCAGCGCTCTTTTGCTTTCGACATCCAAAACTTGCCACTCTATTGCACTCTTTTCTAAGCTACCATTTCCACTCTGCGGATATTTTCCGAATTTTATTACATCGCCAATCTTAATATTACTCTCATCCAAGCACGAGTTCACTGCTACATTTGCATTGTTGGCTGCAGAGCTACTATTGGTTTTGATTCTATCGTCCTTAATTAGTGCTTCTAAATCATTAAACTTTTGCTGAAGCTGTGCAACAGCATTCTCTATTTTCAAAAACCTATTTTCTATATCTGATTCATTCAAATCTCTAGGACGCTCAACATTAGTACCAGCAACACCAAAAATAACACATAGTTTATCGCATATAGCCTTCTTATCTTTGCTGTTTATTCTCTCTATCTGGATATATTCTCTTTCATAATTGCGAGATTGCAGCCATTTAACAAGTTTCCCGCTTTGGTAATCCTCGTAAATATCATCTATGTTAAAATTTTCTCTTAAGTCCTCTAGGCTTCTTATAGGTTGCCCATCACAGTATAAATTGAATTTTATCATTCTGTATTGCTCTCCATAAATAACTGGTTTTCAAAATTAACACAATAACAACAATATATGAAATTCTCTCTCTTTACCTAAAAAACAACCACCATATCTTTGGTATATAGCTATTAATTTTAGACTATAATATTATGGATTATATGTTAATCCACAATGCAGGGCGAACACAAACATTAGTCTTATAAGCCTCACAGCCGTTCACACCTACGTAGCCCTCCATTTCTACAAATGCGACATAATTACCAAAATCACCAGCAGTGCGTAGCCACCAATAACAATTTTCCAAGTATGTATATGCACCATTTGCTTTAGCTTGGTCTGTAGCCTTGCATTCTCTTAATTTTCTGCTGATAAAATATTTATTAACCTCATCAATATTCAGTAAAAACAGCTTATCGCTGATAATATCGTCAACATTAGTTGTAGCAATTTGCTTTGCTTCTTCTCCACTAAAAGCAATTTTGAAGAATATGTCATTTAACCAGAAACGCAAATAACAGTTCACCCATTTGTTTGTAGCCCCATCAGTATCAAACGGAACAGCGTCTAAGCCAAACTTGCTAATTAGCAAAGCTCTTTCACCTTCGACAGCCAAGACTTGCCATTCTATTGCTTCTAAGCTTCCAGGTTTCCTCTGCGGATATTTTCCGAATTTTATTACATCGCCAACCTTAATATTATTCTTCACCAAGCACGATTTCACCGCTACATTTGCATTGTTGGCTGCAGAGTTTCTATTGGTTTTGATTCTATCGTCCTTAATTTGTGTTTCTAAACCATTAAACTTTTGCTGAAGTTGTGCAACGACATTCTCTAATTTCAAAAACCTATTTTCTATATCTGATTCATTCAAATCTCTAGGACTCTCAACATTGGCACCAGCAACGCCCAAAATAACACATAGTTTATCGCATATAGCCTTCTTATCTTTGCTGTTTATTCTCTCTATCTGGATATATTCCCTTTCATAATTACGGGATTGCAGCCATTTAACAAGTTTCCCACTTTTATAATCCTCGTAAATATCATCGATATTAAAATTTTCTCTTAAGTCCTCCAGGCTTCTTATAGGTTGCCCATCACAATATAAATTAAACTTTATCATCTATTTCTCCCTAAAAGTAAGGCTAAACCATAGTCTATAGTTTAACCCACATCATAGGCCTTACATAAAGACAATTGTCGTATTTTTCTCCATACTTAATTCTAATTTTTCCATCTATGACAATAGCCTTCCTATAATTATCAGAAGGGTCAGAGGTAGATGTCCACCACATACACTTTTCAAGAAAAATCGAACCAATAGAAAGTTCCTCTCTCCTTATATTTTTGGCGAATTTTGTAGGTGAAGTATTCTCACAACCATATTTTTCAATTTCATCAGCTGTGGGGATCCAAATTTTGTTATACTTTACCCTGATAATTTTACGCAATTCTTCACCAGAAAAAGCTATTTTCATAAATTCATCATTAAGCCATTTCTCCAATTTGTATTGTCCAAACTTAAAAGTTTCCCAACTGTCAGTATAAGCTTTGGCATCAATACATTCCTTAGTTATCAACAAGGTTTTGTCTTCATCTATATCCAAAACCAACCATTCTAAATCGGTTAAGTCAATATCATTATAGCTATAATATTTCCCAAACGTAATAATGTCACCAACATTGACACTTTTTTTGCTATTAACTAAGGCATTATTGTTCTGATTAGTCTCCAAAACATTTATTTTATACAAAAGGTCACCGATGGTCTTTTCCAAAAGACTAACTCTTTGTTCTAATTTTGCAATAGCTTCCTTATTTTCCAAGCCAATCGTATTACATGCGTTGCTGGCATTGACGCCTTCAAATTTATTTTGAGTCAATTTAACCCCTAACGCTGAACATATTTTACTAATTATCACATCTTGGCTATCATTGGGTTTTATTTTTTCAATCAGAATGTATTCTCTCTCGTAGTTACGCATACGTAACCATGCAACTAACACTCCACTACTATAATACTCATAAATTTCATCAACATTAAAATTTTCTCTTAAATCATCTAAATTTCTTATGAGACAACCATCACAATATAAATCAAAATTTACCATATCATCAAATCCTTATAGTTTTATCCACAAAGCAGGTCTAACCAAAAGTTCCCTTTCAACCATCCATGTATTAAACGAGCCATCTGCTACTATACAAACAGCACTACCCCAAGAATTTTGAGCACCGTTTCTCAACCACCAAAATGCACGCTGATAGTCGCTGACATGCTCAAATTTATTATCCGCATAAATCGTACGCATACATTTTCGAGCGTTCTCATTCGAAAAATATGCACTTACTTCTCTCACACTTAACAAAAAGACATTATCATAAATATTGTTTTCAGTGTTAGCACTAACTATGTGTTTTACATTTTCACCACTAAAAGCCGTTTTGTAAAAGCTAACATTCAACCAAGTCCTTATACTACTTTCGGCCCATATATTTCTATACCTACAGGCGTTTTCCTCATATGAATTAAATGCCACTACATCCAAAGCATATTTACTAATAAGCAAGGCCCTGTCTTCTTCTATATCCAAAACTTGCCACTCAATTGTCGTCTTTTCCCCGCTAGCGTCTTGATAATATCTTCCGAATTCAACAATATCGCCAATACACAGGTTTTTTCGCATATTTTTGTTAGTACTTGCTATTTTAGTTTGCTTCAATTTGTTCTCTAGTTCAGCCACTTGTAATTTCAATTTAGCATTTTCGTCTTCAAGCATTTTAATATACTCTTGACCACAAACTTTATCCATTTGTAATATTTCGGCTAGTTTCTGACAAACCACACCTTTGTCGCTAGCCTTAATATTTTCTATTTGAATATATTCACGCTCACAATTATGAAACCGTAACCACTTCACCAGATTTCCATTTTGGTACTGTTCAAAGATAAAATCAATATCACAATTCTTTCTTAAAGCATCCTTGTCTGGTATAGCCTGAAGATCTAATATTTCGCTATTTCCCTCATCTATTTCTATGTTACCATTAGATAATCCAGATATATAGCTAAAAAGTCCCATAATTACCTCCAATTTCACCAACAAAGCTAATGCATTTAACTATATTTTTATTTTCATCGCCATCTAGGCAAATGCTCTCAATGCATATCCATTTAAACAAATCATATTAAACGATTAATCCAGACCCAGCAAATATAATTAAACAAAATCTACATCCTCATCATACCCTTGTTCAGCAGCCGCTTTATACCATTTTTGTGTCTCAATTATATTTTTTTCAATTTCTCTACCTTGTGCATATAATTCAGCTAACTCATACTGTGCCTCTGCCATCCCTTGTTCAGCAACCATTCTATACCATTTCACAGCCTCGTCTATATTTCTTTCTACTCCACACCCTTCTTTGTAGCAATAACCTAACTCATATTGTGCACTAATATGCCCTAATTCAGCAGCCATTTTAAAATACTTACAAGCTTTTCGATTATCCTTATAAGGTAAACACAATTCGTCATTCAAGTCATCAAAATAATACATACCTATCTGATACAGTGCTTCCACATCACCTTGGGAAGCTTTCTGCAAATTAACAAAGAAATTTTCTAATCTAGAAACACTTTCTTTACCCCAATTAAAAATAGGTTCTGTATTCATTTCTGCAGCTACCTTATAAATTTTTAATGCTAAATTTTTATTTTCTTTTATCCCCCATTTCTGTTTTCCACCCTCATATAGATCTGCCACTTCTAACAAATCTAGTGGATCGAATTCTGTCAACTCAAGTTCAAGTGCTCCTCTTTCTTGCAATTCAGATTCTATTAAGTTGTACAAATCAAATATAGCCTTCATCATTTTCTTTCCCTTAACACGTTCAAATGCCTCATGTCGTTAAAAACTAGCCAAAGAAGCTTTCCAGACTTTTTTTGATTTCTTCAAATTCTTCTTTTGAAACTTCTCTTCCGTTTACGGCATAATGCCCCATTCCCTGTCCATATCCCCTTTGTCTTAACAACCGATGATCGATAGTGGCTTCATCGTCTCCATAATTTTCCTCAATCTTTGCAGGAGCACTATTTATCTGTTCTTGACGATCCTCAATAACTATTAGTATATTTTTTAAAATATCATTAATCTTGCGATTGTTAATATTTATATTTAATTTTTCAGCAATTTGAAATATCAAACATATATCAATGTCCGAATTTTCTCTGTTAACGCTCTTAGCTTGAACCTGCTTCTCATATGAAACTTTAAATATATTACATAACTTACGGCATGTATCCTCATATCCCTTAAAGGTTAAACCTTCAACTTGAATATATTCTCTTTCATAATTGTTCATCCTTAGCCAATTTACCAAAGAACCATCACGATATCCTTCGTATACATCCTTCAAATTAAAGTTTTCCCTTAAGTCTTGAATATCATTAACTTTTTTCCCATTACAATAAAACGTATTATTAGACATATATTTTCTCCTCCACAATCCAGCCGTACCCCCTACTGCAACTAAAAAGTCATATGGAATACGTCTGATATCATTGTTCTACGTCTCTTAGATTTTTATCCACATAGCCGGACGTACCGCCTTGCTTGCTATGTTCACATATTCTCCAGAAGCATCTATAACTCCATTCGTTTTAACATATTTAGCGCTCCAGCTAGCATTTCCGAGCGTGCGTAACCACCAGCAACAATAACCATTGTCGATTTTGGCACCACGTTCTTTAGCGTAACCTGTAGCCTTACATTTTCGTGAATTTATGCCTAACAGATATTTTCCAAATTCTTCGTCATTTAGTATAAATATCGCGTCTATGCCTCCGTCAATTTTCGTATCAATGATACGCTCTCTTTCCTGCTCACTAAAAGCCTCTCTTTTAAACTCCCCATTAAGCCAATTCCTCAATTGGCAACTTGACCAGCCTTTATAATATATACTGTCATTTAGCGGTTTAGCATCCAGTCCGTCAACACTAATTATTAAAGCCTTGTTTCCTTCTATTGCCAGAACCAACCACCGTATAATCTGTTTCCAATTTTTGCCCGTTGTCCGGTAATAACTTCCAAATTCTAAACAATCTCCAATTTTAAGATTTAGTTTCGGTCTAGTTGTTACATATGGAAACACTTTGGGAGAAGAACTTTGATTAACCGTTCCACTCTTTGGCGCTAAAGATGCCCTCATTTTTTTCAATGAATCAATTTCTTCTATGATATCCTTAACAGCTTTCTCTAGCTTTGATAATCTAGCATCAAATTCGCTATCGCTTACAGTACATTCATTATGAGCAATAGATTCAGCTACAGCTGCACCAGCTTCAGCAACGCCAAATATTAAACAAAGTTTATCACAAACAGATTTTTTATCTTTACCTTTAATTCTATCTACCTGAATATATTCTCGCTCATAATTGCGCATGCGCAGCCAGTCAACAAGCTTACCGTTTTGATAATAATCGTATATATCATCTATATTAAAATTATCACTTAATTCCTCAAGATTTCGTATAACTTTTCCATCAGAATACAGATTGAATTTTATCATTTCTACAAATGCCCCACTTCATCAAAACTTCTTGTTTTAGGACAAGAATATACTTTTTAGATTTGAAATTAACAATAAAATTTAGTAACGGTCCTTCTCAAAAAAACGTCCATGTTTCCAAAGCCCATACCTAACAGAATTCAACTGCATTGCCAGTTTCGCTATTTTTTTATTTAGTTCATCTACAGTTTCGTTAAGACGCTTCACATCCATTTCCAATGTTGCAATTTTATTGTCCTCACTCACAATTACTTTCTTATTATCAATCAAAGATTGCCTTTCTTGGCTGGGTACAATACTTTCCTTAACTCCGAAAATTTGACACAGCTTACCACAAATAACATTTCTATCCTTTTCCTTAATCTGTTGTATTCTAATGTACTCTCTTTCATAATTGCGGTGACGCAGCCATTCTACAAGCTTTCCATTTTTGTAGTACCCATAAATATCAGCTATATTAAAATTATTTCTTAAGCCTTCTAAATCTTTTATAATTCGGCCATTAGAAAATATATTTACATTCATATAATCCTCCCACAATTTAGAACGTTCAATACAGAATTTACACTTTCTGGCAACTTCGCTTCGTACGCCTATCTCTTATTTCCTTTCGCCTCTTCTTTTACTCTCTTCCATTCAGGCTCAAGAATAGCCCTAGATAATTCTACCAGCTTATCTAAATCGTCTTTACTATAACTATTAGGATTATACAAGTCTATCTGCTCTAATTTATCAGCGAAAGCCCTGTTAAATTCATTTCCATCCTTGGACACATCCTGATTAAGCCTTGTTAAAAGCTTAACTCTCGCCTGTTCTGCAGCAAGAACGTTACCTGCTTTTACATCTTTACTAATAAACTGTACTTTTTTACAATAGATGGCTGTACCTATAAAACAGCTAAACTCCTCTCGAAAATTATCAATCCATTGCATTCTACTTTGGGATACCGTTTCCGCATAAAGCTTATTGTAGTTATAGCGGTGGGTTAGTGCTTGAAATAATGGCTGTACTGTAGCACCAAGCAGAAATGACACGATATTAAACTCAAAGTTAATCATCTGTCCGTTCCTCGTGTTTATCTGAAGACTTTGCGGCTATTTTTTCTAATAGTTCTTTTCTAGCAGATAATTCCCTATCTTTCAATAATACTTTAAGTATATTATTACTAATTCCCCAGATAAAAGCCAAAGCACCCAAGAACAATGCTGTTATGCAAATTGTAATTGTTATAACCAGGTAAGGGTCATGTATTAGAATTTTATTTTGCCAACATTGTTGCATAATCACGCTTAGTAAAAAAGCATAATTACAGGCAAAAAATAAAATTACACATCCGCTTAAAATTCCCAATACTACCAAGCAGCTCACAATAGCTATTCCAACAAGTGTATATTCCGAATAATTTTTCATCTGTTTTCTCCATCCCCCAGACGATTAACTGTTACCAGCTCCTTGAGGACAACTTGAATATTCCCTGCATCATCTTTAAATAACAAGCCTGGTCTCAAGCACATTTTTACAGTAATGCCTACTGTGTTATTGTTTACTTCATGAATTTTGGCATCAAAACTCGTACCATTCCGGCTTTCCTGCAAGCTGAAGCCGTATTCCGCAATAATACGTTGCAATTTTCCAAGCACAATTTTATTCCCGATATATAGGGACTTGGCCGGTTCCTCATCTACATTCCCCATATTTACCTTGAAATTATTACAACGAATGTCATTATATACTTCTACAAGTTTTAATGCAGCCTCCTTGCGATATTCAAACTCAAGGGCAGATAATTCATTTAACACCAAAGACAATTTTTGTTTAGGCACATCAAAAGCAGGCAATATTGAAGAGCTTTTTCCCGCTATAGCTTCTGCCTGTCTGCGTTCTTCTTCTTTACGCTTACGCTCTTCCTCTGCTTTCTGTTTTGCTTCTTCTTCTTTACGCTTGCGCTCTTCCTCTGCTTTTCGTCTTGCTTCTTCCTCTCTACGCCTACGTTCCTCTTCTTCCTTACGCTTTTTCTCCTTAAGCGCTTCTACGTGAGCATTATATCGTTCAGCAATAAAGTTGTAATTAGCAATAATGCTTCTAACTGTTTCTATATCGCTAGTAGTAAATTTAGCAAAGACATAACCAAGCTCTGAGTTTTCTCTAGAAAAATATTTCTCAACTGTATCGTAATTTGAACTTTCAATTTTCCCTGCAAGGCAATAGGTGATTACATACGCATCAATAATATTGATGTTTTTCCACAAGTCACTGGCTTCCCAGCCATCTTGCTGGTAGCGAGTTACAATTGCTACCAATTGGTTTAGAAAAGGGCTATTAAGATTATTCAGATTATCCGAAAAAATTTCAGAACAAATCTGGTCACAGATTAATTTACAACTCTCAAACTTTTCATGTTTATAACCGTACTCATGAATTGGAAACCTTTTCAGGACATCTAGATATAAATTAT
The DNA here is from genome assembly GCA_024405615.1 of Phascolarctobacterium sp. GTDB lineage: Bacteria > Bacillota > Negativicutes > Acidaminococcales > Acidaminococcaceae > Phascolarctobacterium_A. The sequence goes on along the minus strand of JAKSOK010000009.1, from coordinate 7,461 downwards.
AGCTGTTCATGATTTACCTCATTTTACCGTTTGAACATTTAACTGCACTTGTTTGCGTATAAAAGCAATCTTTACATCAACCTCTGCTTTTACCTGCTTGCCCGGAGGACATTCAACGGTTTCATTGTTTGGCTTAACCACATACCAGGTTAAAGAACCAATGTTTTTAATACCAATTACATTTTTCTGAGGATAATAAATAATCTCCAATAAATCTTGAGCCGGCAATTGTTTTGATATATCGCTTCCTTTAACCTTGCCAGTTAAAGCTACCATTTTCTTTTGTTCAGCAGTACTTATCAACACGCCACTAACAGAGTGTGCAGCGGTAGATTGAACAGAGGGCTGAACGTTTCCTGGTGTTCCTGAGCCAGAGTTCGTTGCAGAGGGTTTACCAATTTTTGCCTCACAAACAAAGCACTCTTCACTTTCGCCGAAGGTTTTCTTTCTACATTTAGGGCAAGCTCGTAGATTTTTTTCTAATTCGGTGAAAACCTTTAACCATTTTGCATCGCTTGCACGTTCAGCTCTTCTAGCATCAGGCAGATTTTCCACAAAAGTATTTAAAAACAGCTTTTTAATACTTTCCGGCAAACGCTTCCATCTAGCGGCCTGATATTTAGCTGCGGCCTTAAATTCCGGATCACTCACATTTTCAATAGAGTTTCTTCTATCTGTCGGATGCCAGATAAACACCGGATCTGAGCCATAAATTACTTTTGCAGCATCGGCATCCAACATATCATTTTTTATAGTATAGGTACGAGCATATTCTCCATCAAAAGGATATCCTCCTATTAACAAACGGAATACATAAACGGCCAAAGAAAAACTATCCGTCCTTTGGTCTGGATTTCTTTTACCCAATACTACTTCCGGAGCCATATAATTAGGGGTTCCCTTTATAGTAACCTTATCCGAGTAGCCTATATTATCATTATCGATAATCTTGACGTCACCAGTAGTCGGATTAAAAAATATGTTACCTTCGTTAATGTCTTTATAGCACATTCCATTAGAGCCATGTAATGCCTCGAAGAATTCGGCTAAGTGCTTAACTATTTTACAAACTGCTTCACAAGAAGGATATTTATTCTTGTTCCAAGCTTGCTTAAGAACTGTATAATCCTTCAGGTCAACGCACTCCATAATATAGCCAAAGCTGTCGTTCTGTCCAGGAACTATTGCCAAGGGCAACACAACAGTATTTAACCTCTGACCATTTTTATCTTTAAGACCACCTAAAGCTATTAAGTTCTCAATATTTTCTCTAATATCATTTTTATTAGCCCTATAGGACTTATATGCATATAATTTATTACTTCCTAGTTCCTGCACCTGACAAACAGAGGCTTGTCCTCCTCTGCCCAGTTTTTTTAACAGCTTATAGCTCTTTCCATTTGTATCTTTTATAATGTCACCCAGTTTAGTCATCGAACTCACTCTCCTTCATTTTCAAACAGGAATATTCTATAATAAACCTTATTCCCTTTTACCTCTGCATATTTAGACAGTTCTTCTTCACATTTCACGTAAAACTTTCGTCCATTCACCAGGCCTAAGGCACGATTACTAGAAACATCTTTATTTTCTTCATACACAAACCAAGTTTGTTCGGATAAGTTTTGTAGGCCATACTTGCCCTTTATAAAACAAATACGCCCCATATTTTGAGCCTTAAAATCTGAATGAGGATAGTAAAAGCTATAACCTACGGAGGCTGTTTTGAATAGCGGTTGTTTTATACTTCCTGTAGCAATATAGCCCAACAGGTTAAAATTATTCAACAAGTTATCTATTCTCATTCTTGCAAATTCATCAAATTGTATTTTACTAACAGCATCACTAAAGAAGTATATATTCCCATCACCATCTATTCTTAAGCTATATGTGAAGCCCTTGTTGGGATAAAAATTATTGTCTTTTAGGGCTTTCAATAATTTTCTTAAGTTCTCATAAACCTTTAATATAAACCTGTTGGTTATTTCGCCTTCTTTATGTTGTTCTTGCCAAAGGGTAATATTCTTTTTTTCGCAAAGTTCTCCAGCTTCGTATATAGGCATTAACTCCCGAGTATTTTCCGGAAGCATATAAGCTATAACTCTGTATCCATCCCCAAGATTAATGTTATAAGTATCGCCAATATAGCCGGATATTCCGTCAAGCTTCGCCGTTAGCAGGGAGGTTACATTACCAATATGTAATTCATACTGTTTGTTATCCCTCATTCCAGTGTAAACTATATATTCCTCGTATGCCCTATAGAATTTAATATCAGTGAAATTTAAATTTTTAAGTTTATTTAAAGCAATTGTTATTGTCTCTATATTTGAATCAATCAACAATATTGTTAAATCATCGCGGCAACTTTTAACAGCACTTATGTCCAAATCCTCTTCTCGTCCGGTAATGTTTTTAGACATTGTAAAAGGGGCATTTAAGCTACCAGAATTCCGTATTTGTTCAACTAAGCTTAACCCATACAAATAAAAATTGTCATTTTGGTCTATTTTGTCATATATACCATCCGTAGATAACAGAACATTAGTAAAACAATCGCGTTTTACCGAATCAACAACCATTTTTTCTACATTAGAACTAGAAGCCATAGATGCTGTCTTAGAATCATATTTTTCCTCATGTCTTTTAAAAAGTTGAGAGCATTCTTTACCCTTAAACAATAAGATAGCACCATCGCCTAATTGTCCCATAACATAATATTTAGGAGATATAACCGTAAAAAGTAATGTTGTCCCATATTTGCTTATTCTTTCACGTTCAGGAATATCCGTCTCAGGTTCTTTTTTGCTAAAGTCGTCCAATACTTTTTTAGTCCATACCTCTACACAGTTCCTTTTGAAATCGCGACTTTTTAGCATTTCAACAAATAGCTTTTCTGAACCATTTGAGTTTTTGAGATAACGATTATAAAAAACATCGACCGCTTCCATAACGCTTTCGCAGGCAAACTGCGATCCATCTTGACTATAAGGATATTTTTCATCACCATGGCCGTCCGCAACAGCTGCAACGGTTAGGTCATGATGCAAATTTTTAACCAGGCAATAATCCTGGCAAGGCTTATCAACAGCCACATGACTGCTTCCTTGTTGTCTCGCGTAATAAGCGGAACAACCTAAATCTTTATTATCACAAAATCCTAGGTCTTTAAAAGCTTTCTTGCTTTCAGCTGGTACACTGTCATTTTTACTACAAGCCATATCATTTGAGCAGCTTTTGGTATTAGGCAAAGTATAATCGCCAAAATTTTCAAAAGGCCACATAATCTTTAATGCCTCCCTATGGAAATAGCGGCATCTCTAAATTAAAGATGCCGCTTTAAAACTAAAAATTATACAAAGTCAGGATCCTCTCCATCCGCAGGTACATCAATTACCGGAGGTTCATTTCCTGAATCGGTTATACTAGAATACATGGAGCTAAGAGCTACAAAGTTTATAACACCGCTAATATCCGCAGCTTTATCAACTGCAAAAACTAATTTTTTAGGGATATCTCTAACAATGCCTTCTGAAGCAAATTCCTCAAGTTCTTCCTGTCTATAGTCCTTTACACCAATGGCAATACGAGTAACCTTTTCCCTACCGCTAGTACCAGACAGTTTTTTCTTCATAATTTCAATTTCGTCCAAATATGCTTTGTGATCATTTGGATTACAGCAGCCATCAGTAACTAAAATTACAACCGGCCTAAGTGCGTGCGCTCCCAAATATTCCTTTTTCAAAGCCTTATTAGCCTCGCGAATAGCCAAATGTGTAGCAGTTCCGTTATCAACCTCTAAATCAGTCCAAGCAACATTTTCAATGTTTTCACCAGCCTGAGCTCCGCCAACACACCATACCGCATCATCACTAAAGGAAATAATGCGAAGCTTGATGTTTACGCCTTCTGCATCAGCAACATCCTTCAAACTTTCTTTCAATTGAGGAATAGTATGATTTAATTGGTCTATTCTTCCATCCACACTCATGGAATAAGAATTATCCAAAAGCAAAATTAAATTCAGATTTTCTTTAGTTATGCCATTACTATTGGGCACAATCCTCACCTCTTTATTAAAGCTTAAACAAATTCTTCATCATTTATAACAGGAACATCTTGATTATCCATTATGCTAGAATACATAGAACTTACAGCTACAAAGTTAATGACTTTACGAATTTCATTAACGTTTTGAACTCCAAATACTAAAGGTTGTTCTATATCATGGTAAAGACCAATAGAAGCAAACTCAACTAGTTCTTGCTCGTTATAATCTTGAACACCAATTGCAATACGGGTAACCTTTTCTTTACCGGTATTTCCTGCCAGTTTGCGCTTCATTTGTTCTATAGCTGCTAAATAATCCCCATGAGGATTAGTGCAACCACCATCGGTAATTAAAATTACAACGGGACGCAGAGCATGCGCTCCTAAATATTCCTTTTTTAAAGAATTATTGGCCTCACATATAGCATAATCCGTCTTCGTCCAACCATCAGCATAAATAGTAGGACATTGCATATCATTAACATCTACACCAGCAGTAGTATCTCCAACAATCCATTCAGGATTATCACTAAAAGTAATAACTCTTACTTTTATACTAACATTTTCTTCATCTGCTATTTGGATCAAACTTCTCTTCATTTCAGCCAAAGCCTGATTAACCTGATCGATACGTTCCCCCTCCATAGAACCGGAACGGTCAATTAACATGATAAGATTCAGATTTTCAGTAGTCAAAATACCATCTTTCATAGCCATAATTCAACACTCCTTTTTTAATCATTAAGTTATATCGGTTTATTCTTCTTGAACTAATTCAATGACATCCTCGTCTCCATCAACAATGCTAGAATACATAGAGCTTTCTGCTGTCATACAAATCAAGCCAACAAGCTCTCCGGCATCTTTAGCTGCAAAAACAAGGGGCTGATCTTGTCCCTCAAGTTTACCAACACTGGCAAACTCTATCAGTTCACTTGCCTCAAAGTCATTCATACCAATGGCGACGCGCATAACCTTTTCTTTTCCAGTTTTACCGGACAATTTTTTCTTCATTTCAGCAACCGCCAAGCTATAGTCCTTCTTGTCTTTAGCATTACATTTGCCGTCAGTAACTAGAATTACGACAGGTTTCACAGCATGCGCGCCAAGATATTCAACCTTAAGCGCTTTATTTGCCTCACGAATAGCTAAATTAGTAGCGGTATTGTTATCTTCCTTAATACTCTGCCATACGACATTTTTAACATTAACGCCACATTCAGGCTTACCAACCAACCATTCGGCTCTATCGCTAAAAGAAATCAGACGCAGTTTAAGATTTACACCATTTTCATCTGCCATTTCACTTAAATTATGCAGCAAGTCAGGCAGCATATAATCCATAGCCGACAAAGCACCACTTGCATACATTGAATAAGAATTATCTATTAACAAGATTAAGTTAACATTATCTTTTGTAATCATATCTTGTTTGGCAGCATCATCAGTACCCGTAACCCAAGCCCCATTATTTTTAGTTTCAAGAGGTGTAAACAAAACCGGTTTGCTTACATAAGGTTCTTTTGTAGCCTGACGGTTAGCTTTGCTTGTTTCAGGGGCGGCATTTATAATAGGCATACCCGTTTGAGTCTTTTGAGCTCCCCACCCTTTACCGGACTTAGGTGCCAAAGGTGTAAACTGCACGGGCTTGCTTACATAGCCTTGTTGAGAATTTTGTTGACTACCGCCATAGGATTGCTGGGTAGTTTGAGGATTACTCGGCATTGGATTTTGCTGTGAGTTTTGAGGATTATTCTGTTGTTGATTTTGTTGACAATCCTGTTCCTCTTCTGGTTGTCCCCCACCAAGGAAGGGCTTTGCCACCTGGTACATATTGTTTGTGTTACCTGTTAGTTGGGTAGCATTGTTAGCCATCTTTCCTAGCTGTTTCGCTGTAGTTTTATTAGCTCCCATTTGTTGGGCCGCCTTCTGAACAAAGTTACCCGCTTTTTTGCCTGCTTGGGTCACCTTTGCCGTTGTAGCATCACCCGTAACATATTTGGCTGCCTCCCTAGACACTTTAGCAGCCTTATCTAAATAGGTACCAAAATTCTTTAGTGCCGCACCACCTGTTTTTCCAGCAGCTGTTGCAACCGTTTTACCTGCCATTAAAGCAGTATTGCCAGCGGTTTCTACTGCACCAGCAATCGTTGATCCAGCAGTTCCAGCCAATCCGGCCGCGGTGTTTGCTGCACCAGCAACAGCAGAACCTGCTGCCGCCGCCCCACTTGCTATGGTGGAACCTGCTGCTGCTGCTCCACTTGCTACGGCAGAACCTGCTGCTGCCGCTCCGCTCGCTATCGCAGAACCTGCTGCTGCCGCTCCACTTGCTATAGCAGAACCTGCTGCTGCCGCTCCACCTGCTATAGCAGAACCTGCTGCTGCCGCTCCGCTCGCTATAGCAGAACCTGCTGCTGCCGCTCCACTTGCTATAGCAGAACCTGCACTAACTAACGCTCCAATTATCGGCAAAAAAAACATAATGTACCCTCCTAATATCGAATACAAGCAAGACTCTTTATAATATATTTCCTATCTGAATTGCAAAACAAAATTAATCATTCATATGTATTTTACCACGATTGTCACACCTCGAAAAGATTTTTGTCTACAATATTTTGATTTTATGCCCCCCAAGTAGACTTTTGTTTTTCGAGATGTGTAAGGTGTGAGGTGGCCCCCATAAATTGGACATGTCAACCTTTCCCTGGAACCGAATCAAATAGTGCACTTATTTTAAGTTCATTCCCTTATAAACAAAACGCCAGGCTCTTACTCCCAGCGTTTATTCTTTTCGCAGCAGTTCTGCTACATCCACCTCTAACATTTCTGCGATTCTGTAGAGAGTGTTCAGACTGCAGGCGGATTCGCCATTTTCTACTTTGGACATAAACTGCCGAGTTAAGCCGATGATTGCGGCAAATTCCTGCTGGTTATAGCCTTTAAGTTTCCTATAATACACTATTCTTGCTCCAATTAGCTTCAGCTTATCCTCAAACATTCCTGCACCTGCGTTTGTCTCCGGCACCATGATATGCCCTATTTTGATACTTATTCTTATATATTATCTCATAATATAAAGTATGCTCGTATTGACGAATATTTTACATTTGTAAACTAATACATTGCATAAGTCATTATATAATTGAAAGAAAACAGTTCTTCTTTTATAACTTTTAGCCATATTGGATTATAGCAGGGCAGTCGGACAGTTTATGTCGGTTTATAATTGAAAACTTCTCTAAAATCCCGAAAACCTCATTATTCTTGCCAATATACATAAATTCAGCTATAATATATATACGAAAGTATATACGGAGGTAACTTTGATGCCAAATATTACTTCAAGCGCAGATCTGCGTAATAATTATAACGATATTTCTAAGTACTGCCATGAGACCAATCAGCCGG
>JAKSOK010000089.1 GCA_024405615.1 Phascolarctobacterium sp. | reverse complement strand
TTATATGTATTTGAGTATACTTGAATCTAAACTTTTCTAAAAAATAAAAATATGCTATAATAAAAACATAAAATTTAAAGTTTTTTGGAGAAAAAGATGCGTTTATATATTATTAGACATGGTGAAACAAATCTAAATATTACAGGTAATCTACAAGGTCATTTAGATGTTCCATTAAATGATAATGGGGTGGAATTAGCTAAAGTAACGGGCCAGGGAATGGCAGACATTCATTTTGACTATGTTATTTCTAGTCCTTCTCAACGTGCTGTTTTGACTGCCCAAATGGTTTTATCTGAAAATAAAACAAGTAAAGAAGCACCTTTAATAACAGACAAAAGATTGATGGAGATGTATTTCGGTGCTTGGGAAGGTAAGTGCACTAATGCTGATAATTTTGAATTAGGCATAGATAATTGGTCAGATTTCTTCCAAAAGCCTTTTGAATTTGTAGGTTGTAAAGACTTTGAAGGCTGCACAAAGCTCTGTGAAAGAGCGGGCGGATTTCTTGATGAAATTATCGCTAAAGAAGGAAATTCTGATAAGAATATTCTGATTTCTACTCATGGTTGTACTATGCGCGCTTTATGTAATCGTTTTTATGAGGATCCTCAAGATTTTTGGCAAGGTCTAATTCCTTATAACTGCGCTGTAAATATTATTGAGGTTATTGATGGTAAATCAACTCTCATAGATAGAGATGTTATTTATTATGATAAAAGTCTGTGCAAAGACTTTTACAAAGCTTAAACTAAACATGTTAAAAAAACAGCATTTATAGCTGTAACTTTTCTTAGTTTTTACTAATTTGATTGAAATTATCATTGCATTATGATATAATAATTATTACTAATAGTGATAAGATTATATATTGCTATACTTTAATTTATATAAATTAATTATCAAAGGAGCTGTGAAAATGTTAGACAGAGTTGATCTCTCAGAAAAGCTTTCTAAAAAACATTATAAAAAAATTATGGACGATTTAGGCGAACGCTTAGGCCTTGCTCAACGTGCTGCACGTGATGCTAAGAGACCCATAATTATTGTTTTTGAAGGTTGGCGTGGTAGCCATCGTAGTGCTGTAATTAATACTATTATGCAATACATGGACGCACGTGGCTTTGATGTTTATTCCACTGTTCGTATGGAGCATGATGAAAAAGCTCAACCATTCTTCACTTTCTTCTGGCAACATTTACCTGCTGATGGTAATATTGCTGTTTATCATCGTAGCTGGTACTATCTGAAGAATCTAAACGATATTACTCCTGATCATGAAGGCTGTGACCACTGCAAACATATGTCCTTTGGTCATATTAATGCTTTTGAAAAGGTTTTAACTGACGATAATTATATCGTTTTGAAATATTTCCTGCATATCTCCGAAGAAACCCAAGTTAAACGCTTACAAAAGGGTGAAAAAACTTTAGGCAAGGCATGGAGAGAAGTTAATCCTGCTTATGATGAAAGCAACAACTATAAGGAATTCTACACTAGATATGACAATATGTTAGAGGCTACTAATAAGCCTAATGCTCCTTGGATGGTTGTAGCTGCCGATGATCCTGAGGTTGCAGGTATTCAAGTGTTCACTAACATTGTAGAGCGCATTGAAAATGCTTTAGAAGTTGGTCCTCAAGTAACTCCTGAAGAAAATCGTGAAGATGTTAAGTATGATGAACTGAGCAAATACGAACCTTATCAAGAACTGAGCAAAGAACAATACAAAAAAGAACTTGCTAAATATCAAAAGAAGCTTGCTAAATTGCAAATTGACATGTTCCGTAGAGGAATTAGTGCAGTTATTGGCTTCGAAGGCTGGGATGCTGCTGGTAAGGGTGGTTCTATCCGCCGCTTAACTGAAGCAATGGATCCTTTGGGGTACACCGTACATCCTGTTGCTGCTCCTAATGCTGTTGAACGTCAATTTAACCATTTATGGCGTTTCTGGATTAATTTGCCGCAACCTGGTAACATTGCTATTTTTGACAGAACCTGGTATGGTCGTGTTATGGTAGAACGCCTGGAAGGCTTTGCTCAACCTGGCGAATGGCAACGTGCTTATGAAGAAATGAATGACATGGAAGAGCAATGGGCTGAGCATGGCATGGTTGTGTTGAAATTCTGGCTGCAAATTGATAAGGACGAACAATTACGTCGCTTCACCGATCGTCAAAATACTCCGAACAAACAATGGAAGATTACTGAAGAAGATTGGCGTAACCGTGACAAGTGGGAAGCTTATGAAGACGCTGTTAACGAAATGATTGCTCGTACCAACAAGCCTTACGCTCCTTGGGTTGTTGTAGAAGGCAATAATAAATATTATGCTCGTATTAAGGTTATAAAGACTGTTTGCGAAGCATTTGAAAAACGCTTGAAAAATAAAATGTAATTCATGAGGTAGTGCTATTTTTTGGCACTACCTTTTTTCTTTGTAATCGAGATAACTAATATAATGGATTGAACCCCATTAAAAGTAATTGCTAGGTTGTGCTTTATTTGTTTATAGGCTATAATTATTATATCTAGAATAGTTGGGAGCTATGATTTTGTCCTATAAGATTAAAAATTATTTAAAAGAAATAAGAGAAAACGAAACCGGTGCACAAAGCTTTCCCCCAGGCTTGCGTACACCTATTGCCTTTGTGTATCCTAATGTTTATCATTTGGGGATGTCAAACCTAGGCATGCATATTTTATACCAACTCATAAATTCTCGCGAGGATAGTGCCTGTGAGCGTTTCTTCTTACCGGATAAAAACTTAATTAAAGAGCACATTTCCAGTAAAACACCTTTATTAAGTATTGAAACAGGCAGACCTTTAGCTGATTTCGCTGTTATTTTTGTGATGCTGTCCTTTGAAATGGATTATGACAATCTTTTGACAGTTCTAGATTTAGGTCATATTAAACTGCGTGCAGCGGAGCGTAAAGAAAGAGAACCTCTGGTTATCATTGGTGGTCCCTGTGCTACCTTTAACCCTGAGCCTTTAGCGGCAGTAGCAGATGCTTTTGTTATTGGTGAAGGCGAGGAGACAGTACAGCATATATTAGATGCTGTTTATGCTAATAGTAACAAACAAGAACGACTTGAGGCTTTAGCTAACCTAGCAGGGGTATACGTGCCGAGTTTTTATGAACCCAAATATGTTGAGGATGAGGAAAGCTTGTGGGGACGGAGTTATGTAGGTCTAAAACCTTTAAATAATGCTCCTGCAACAATTCAACGCCAATGGATAAAGGATATAGATGCTTATCCCCATACAAGTGCCATCGTAACCAGTGGTACAGAATTTGAGGATATGTTCATCGTAGAAACAGCTAGAGGCTGTGGCAGACATTGTCGCTTTTGTATGGCAGGTTATTGCTTTAGAAAGCCCCGTAATCGTGCTCTCGTAAATATTATTGCCGATATTGCTAAGCGTCCTGAACGTACTAAAAAGGTAGGTCTCATGGGAGCAGCGGTATCTGATCACCCGCAAATTGATGAGCTTGTAGCTTATTTAGCGGAAAATAAAATTAATTTTAGTGTTGCTTCTTTGCGTGCCGATCGTTTAAATGCTCCCTTAGCTGAGGCTTTAGCGACTTGTGGTCAACGCACTATGACAGTTGCTCCTGAAGCTGGTAGTGAGCGTATGCGTGCCGCTATTAACAAGGGAATTACAGAAGAACATATCTATACTGCTTGTGAATTGGCTGCAGCTGCAGGCATGCAAAATATTAAGATGTACTACATGATTGGTTTGCCTGGTGAAGAAGATATAGATATCACTGAAACCGTAGAAATGATTCTCAGAGTTCGTAAAAAAATGGACGAAGCGGGCAATAAAGGGGAGCTGGTCATTAGTGTTAATGGTTTTGTCCCTAAACCTTTTACACCTTATCAATGGGCACCCTTATGTAGTGTGAAAACCTTGAAAAATAGGTTTAAAATGCTTAATGATGGGCTGAAGAAGAATCGTAAGATTAAGCTCATTACAGAGTCCCTAAAGGAAACTGTAGTCCAAAGCATTTTAGCTAGAGGGGACCGCCGTATGGGTGAAGCTTTACTAGAAGCACACATATCGGAACAACCTTTAAAGACTGTATTAAAGCAGCGTGGAATAATTGCAGAGGAGCTAGCAGAAACTCCTTTGGAATTAGGTTCGGTGCTTCCCTGGAGTCATTTAGATATGGGCGTAAGTGAAAAATACCTTGCTAATGAGTATCAAAAGAGCATAGAAGGGAAATTTACTCCTATGTGCTTTGATGGCTGTCATCGTTGTGGCGTCTGCAAGTTAAACAATTAGTAGGTTGAAATAAACTATTTATAATGATATAATAAATTAACTAAGTATTTTTGTACTTTGTAAGAAGAGTGGAGGATTATGAGATGCAAGCTATCGATCAAGCATGTGTTAACACTTTAAGATTTTTGGCAGCAGACCAAGTTGAAAAGGCTAAATCCGGCCATCCCGGTTTCCCTTTAGGTACTGCTCCCTTGATGTATACTATTTGGGATCGTTATATGAGCTACAATCCTGCTAATCCGGATTGGTTCAATCGCGATCGTTTCATTTTAAGCCCTGGTCATGGTAGTGCTTTAATGTACGCTATGCTCCATGTTGCTGGCTATGATTTACCTATCGAAGAATTGAAAAACTTCCGTCAATGGGGTTCTAAGACTGCAGGCCATCCTGAACGTGGTTTGACCCCTGGTGTTGACGTATCCACTGGTCCTTTAGGCCATGGCTTTGCTATGGGTGTTGGCTTTGCAATGGCAGAAGCTATGCTGGCTGCTCGTTATAACAAGCCCGATTTCCCCGTAGTTGACCACTATACCTTTGGTATTACCTCCGATGGTGACCAAATGGAAGGCGTTTCCGGCGAAGCTGCTTCCTTAGCTGGTACCTTAGGCTTAGGTAAATTAATCTATTTATATGACGACAATAAGATTACCATTGAAGGTTCTACTGACATTGCTTTCAGTGAAGACGTGGAAATGCGTTTCAAAGCTTATGGCTGGCAAGTTCTGCGCGTAGCTGATTCTGAGGATATCGAAGCTATGGCAGCTGCTATCCAAGAAGCTAAAGCAGATACCACTCATCCGTCTCTGATTATTGTTCGTACTCATATCGGTTATGGTTCTCCCAAACAAGACATGGCTTCCTGCCATGGCGAACCTTTAGGTGCTGAAGCTTTAGCTGCTGCAAAAGAAAAAGCAGGCTGGAGCCAAGAAATGTTCTACGTTCCTGAAGAAGTAAAAGAACATTTTAATGCTAAATTGCCCGCATGTGCTGAAGCAGAAGCTAATTGGAACCACATTATGGAAAGCTATGCTATGTGCTATCCTGAATTAGCACAAGAGTTAGCAGACCGTATTTCTGGTAAAGTTGAAATTGATCTGTCTGAATTAGAAGCTATTTTCAAAGACAACGCTAAGACTGCAACCCGTGCAGCATCCGGTGATGTAATCCAAAAGCTGGCTGCTATGGTTCCTGCATTAGTAGGCGGTTCTGCTGACTTAGGTCCTTCTAACAAGACTGTAATTAAAGCTGAAAAATATTTCTCTAAATTAGATCGTACTGGTCGCAACATTCATTTTGGTGTTCGTGAACATGCTATGGGTACCATCCTCAATGGTATTACTTTGCATGGTGGCTTCATTCCCTTTGGCGGCACCTTCCTGGTATTCGCAGACTTCCTGCGTCCTACCATTCGTTTGGCAGCATTGATGGGCATTCAATCCGTATTCGTACTGACCCATGACTCCATCGCTGTAGGCGAAGATGGTCCTACTCATCAACCTATTGAAACTACTATGGGCTTACGTATTATCCCCAATGTTTCTGTAATTCGTCCTGCTGATGCTCTGGAAACTGCAGCAGCTTGGAAGATGGCTGTAGAACAAAAAACTAAACCTACCTGCCTGTTGCTGTCCCGTCAAAATCTGCCCACTCTCCATGAATATGCTGCAGCAGTTCATGAAGGCGCAGTAAAGGGTGCTTATGTTCTGAGTCCTGCAGAAAACGCTAAGGTTATTCTGATTGGTACTGGTTCTGAAGTTGAACTGTGCCTGAAGGCTCAAAAAGCTCTTGCTGAAGAAGGTATTGCTGCTTCCGTAGTATCCATGCCTTCCTGGGATCTGTTCGAAGCTCAAAGCGAAGAGTACAAAGCAAGCGTTCTGCCTGCAGGTGTTACTAAATTTGCTGTTGAAGCAGGCGTTCCTTATGGCTGGGCTAAATATGTTGGTGATGAGAAGAACGTTCTCGGCATCACAACCTTTGGTGCATCCGCTCCTGGTGGCGTAGTATTGGATAAATACGGCTTCAATGTTGAAAACCTTGTTGCTAAGGTTAAGGCTGTTCTGTAATTTATAATTTGCATTATAAACGGACTGAGTATTTGCGCTCAGTCCGTTTTTGATTTTCTTTTAGCTTATTTTTTGTTGTGATATGTAAGTTGCAGAATACTGTTTAATAAGGTATAATAAACGAGTAACACTATTTTGATGTCATAGGAGGTTAGTGACATGGAAGAAGCACGTTTTACAATGCGGGTACATCCTGTTATTATGAAAAAAATGAAATATATCGCTAAACAGAATGGTCGTTCCATAAATAGAGAAATTGAACAAATTTTGAAGTGGGTCATTACTGATTATGAAAATAAATATGGACGCATAAAGGTAGAAGAAATCGAAAAGCCACAGGTGAAGGAAGACCCTGTTACTTTTGACTTGAGCGAGCTTTATAAATAATTTTAGGAGGAAACAAGTATGTTAGAAATTAATAGCTTGATACATGGCTTCAAGGTTTTACGCCATGAAAAAATAGAAGAGCTGAACACTGAAGCATATATGCTACAGCACGTACAAAGTGGCGCTAGACTGTTATATTTGGGAAATGATGACGACAACAAGGTTTTCCAAATCGGCTTTAGAACTCCGCCTGCTAATGATAGTGGTATTCCTCATATCATGGAGCA
>JAKSOK010000088.1 GCA_024405615.1 Phascolarctobacterium sp. | reverse complement strand
ATATTTACAGGATAAGAAGACTTATATTTTAGCTGCAGATAAATAAATTGTAAAAACACAATAAATAAAAAGAGACTTAGTTAGCTAAGTCTCTTTTTGTATTTTAATACCATTTTCTTTTGGTTTGTTTGTATTATAGCAGAGGATTTGGTCTAAATTATGTAATATCAATAAAAACGCGAGATAGTATGTCTATCTCGCATAAAATAATCTGTTTTAAAATTTCAGTAAATATCTTACGTCACAAGCGTAATGCTCTGTGATTACCAAGGGTTTGTCTACAAGCTTAAAGCCATAGCTTTCGTAGAATTTTTTGGCAGCATACATATTGGGCAATGTTTCTAGATAGCATTGTTCGTAGTGCTCTTTGGCGAAAGCAAGGGCAAGCTCCATTAGTTTATGGGAAATACCTGTACCTCTGTGTTCTTTAAGGCAGTACATTTTTTGCAACTCGCAAACACCATCAGCATCGGGTAGAGGACCGATACCTACACCGCAAATAACAGTATCAGTTTCATCTAAAGCAACCCAGTAGCGAGTTTTAGGGTAGGAGTATACTTCAGAAAAGCGACCAAGATCAGGATCTGCCCAAGCGGTTCCTTCATGGTTTGCTCCGAACTCAATGAGGCAGGTACGGATAACATGTTCAACTTGTTTATTATCTTTTGCTTCGATTACGCGAACTTTATAATTAGTCATATTTCTTTTTCCTTTATGTATGCTTTATTTTTATGGCTTTCTAGCTTTTTAGGCTTATTGGGTTTATAATACTAATAGGAGGTGCTAGCATGTCTGTTGTTTTTAGTATTTTATTCATGATGAATGTTATAGGTTTGATGTCCATGGGCTTTGATAAACTTTTTGCCAAACAGGGATGGAATCGCGTTCCTGAAAGCACACTGCTTTTAATAGCACTTTTTGGTGGTTGCATTGGTTCCTGGGCTGGCATGTATCTCTTTAGACACAAAACTCAACATCTAAAATTTGTTTGGGGAATGCCCATAATATTCATTTTGCATCTAGCACTAATAGCCTATTATTTAATTGTGATAAATTAGATTTTATTATAACATATGTTGAAAAAGGATAAAAGAAGGTAAAAAATGAAAATTTATATTTTAAGTGAAAATACAGCGGTATCTCCAGAGTTTGGTGCAGAACATGGTTTAAGCATGTACATTGAAGCTCTTGGCAAGAAAATACTTTTTGATACAGGCGCAGGTTCTCTTTTTGCAGAAAATGCTGCTAAGCTTGGCGTTGATTTGAGCCAGGTTGATTTGGTCGTCCTTTCCCATGGTCATAGTGATCATGGCGGTGGCTTACAAAAGTTCCTGGAACTGAACAGCAAAGCGAAAATCTATGTTGCTAAGACTGCCTTTGACAAGCATTATAACGACAGTGATAAAGATATTAGCGTAGCACCAGAGCTATTGGCGAGTGGTCGTTTTGTTATCGCCGAGGAAAAACTAGTGTTAGCTGAGGGAATTGAACTGGAGCCATTGGCAATTGCTCAGCCCAAATATAAGATTAATACTTATGGCTTGCAGATGGAAAAAGATGGCAAGCTGGTACCGGATGATTTTCTGCACGAGCAATATTTAACCATTATCGAAAATGGCAAGCGTATTGTTTTCAGTGGCTGTAGTCACAGAGGAATCCTGAACATCATGAATTGGTTGAAGCCGGATATTGTGGTAGGTGGCTTCCATTTCTTTAAATTAGAAGTAGCAGATAATGTTATGGATAGAGAATATCTGCTGGGGGCTGCGAAGCTTTTGCAAGAGGCTAATTGCAGCTACTATACCTGTCATTGCACGGGCTTGCCGCAATTTGCTTTTTTAAAGCAATCTGTTAAGGATTTGGAGTACGTTTCTGCAGGTAGTGTTATAGAAATTTAAATTTTCTTTGAGGGGATAAATAATGCAGGAGTTTTTTATAGTTTTAAATCAGCTGATTCAGCTGTTTGTAATCTTTGGCATTGGCTGTTTAGCCATGAAACAGGATATTCTTACGGAAGATAGTCTGCCGCTTATTTCTAAACTTATTGCCAAAATTTTGTTGCCTGTCTTTATTTTTATAAACATAGTCAAGGAGGGTTCCTGGCAAAAGCTTATGGAGCTGGCACCGGCCTCCTATCTTACGGCAGCAATTTATATTAGCTTAGGAATTGCTTTCTTCATAGTTTCTAAACTAGCAAGGCATAAGCTGGAGCATGGTCGCGTATTTCAGGCTGTCTTTATGTTTAGTAATGTAGGCTTTGTTGGTATTCCTATTTTCTTTAGTCTCTATCCTCAGGATGGGCCTATATACATAGCCTGGATTACCATTGTGGACCAGTTTCTAATTTGGACCTATGGTGTGTTTTTAACCTCTGGTAATACGAAATTTAATTTTAGACAGATGCTGAATCCAGCTATTTATGGTCTTCTTTGCGCGTTAATAGTAATGCTGTTGGATATTAAGCTGCCGAGTATTTTCCTTAAAACCTTCTATACTTTAGGTAGTACGGCAACACCTCTGTGCATGCTCTATATGGGTGCTATGTTCTATGCTAAAAAGCCTTTCTGGGTTTTAAAGAGCAAGGATGTATATTTAGGTATTGCATTGAAAATGATAGTATTTCCTTTGATTGCAGGTTTACTGATGTATGGCTTACCTGTACCTGCCTCCATGAAGGGCATGATGATGATTTTAGTGGCTTTACCGCCGATGATCCTGATACCTATGATTGTTCCGGAAAAAAGCAAGGAAAAGAACTTTGCTGTTGGAGGAACCTTAGTTGGCATTGTAGCAAGTCTTTTTACAATTCCTATGGTGGTGTATATTTTCCATATTTTGGTAGGATAGTTTATATAGGTTTTATATATGTTTTTACTGGAGCGATATGCTCTGGAAAGGTTTGGTGCTAGATGCGTTATTCAGAAAATGAACTTAAAGCTTTGAGTTATCCTTTAGGGGAGAAAGAAATTGAAAGCTGCATAGCTGCTTTGGAAATAGTTGTGAGCGAATGTAAGGTTAAGGGCTACAAGGCTAATGGAAGTGTACGTGGTGGTAGCGACGGTGCCAACTATGTCTGTGAGCTGACTAAGGCTGGCGAATTGTTAAAAATCATGCTTGTAGGTGCTTATGGAGAAAATACCGTAGGCGTGAAAAATAGTCCTGTTAGTATTGCTGTTCTTACCCAAAGTAAAGCGACTGCTGAAGAATTAAAGGAGGCTCTTGAGAGCTCCTATAAGGCTCAAGGTGCGGTTATAAATAGCTGTGGTACAATTACCCTGGGAAACTGTCCTAAAGGCTTCAGAACCCTTGTAGGGTATGTAGAAGGGGACTGCTGTAATATACTGGGTAAGTCTGGTATTGCTAAGCGCTATCTGGAGTTGAATCTACAGGAGATGAAGCGTAAACACAAGGCTACAGACTACTGCTTTAAGAAAATGGTACGTATTTTTAGGGCAGTAGCAGCAGAAATGCTCAAGGCAGGAGTTCCAGAGGCTAAAGGAATTTGTCCGGTAAAGCTGGGTAATATTTTGTGCGTACTGCCTGATAGTGAGTATCAACGTTTTGATGAACTTACCACTAAGCTGGAATATCTTGTGTTGAAAATAGGAACACTGTTGGAAAAAGAGTCTGCGCTTATGGAGGCTAATGGTAAACAGGCACTTTTTGCTACTGCTGAAGAGCAGGATAAGTATGCTAATTTCTTTGCGGCTATGAGTAAATGGCTGCAATAAATTGTTTATGAATTAATTTTTTGAGGGGATTTTTATGACGATGCTTTTAGCTGCAGCGGCAGTATTTGTTGGTTGCTTTTGTGCAACCGTATCAGGCTTTGGCTTTGCTCTGATTTCTACACCGTTGCTCAGTTTGATTTTATCGCCTAAGGAGGCTATTATTCTCCTGCCTATTTTAACAGTTGTTTTGCGCGTAGTTACCATGTATCGAGTGCGACATCAGTTTGATTTTAAGCTGCTACGAACTATTATGATAGGTTGGGTAGTAGGTGTTATTCCTGGCTCCTATGTATTGTATTTTTTGACAGTAAAACAGCTACAGATTTTTTTAGGCATTTGCCTTTTAGTAGCAACCTTCCTTATGGGAAAGAAATATTATCTTCCCATTGCTAATAAAACCTTAGGTCGTATTGGAGCTGGTTTTGGAGCTGGTTTTTTCGGAACCTCTACAAGTGTTAGCGGACCGCCTATTGTGCTTTATCTTTTAAACGAAGACTTACCTAAGGATTATGTGCGCGGGAACATGATTTGGATTTTTGGTGTAGGCAATCTAACCTCTGCGCTTATGAATGTAATTTCAGGTAACGCTAAGGCTGTAAGCGATTGGAATGTCTTTCTGCTCATGGTTCCGGTGGTGCTGGTGGCAGCTTATGCTGGAGAGCTGGCCTTTAAATTTGTCAATCAGGAGCTATTTCGTAAAATTTCTTTAGGTATAGTGCTATTGGGTAGCATCATGATGTTGTATAATGGTTGCAATTAATGGAACCGAGGTTACTTATGGATAGTTATTTACAAGAATTAAATGCCGCCCAATTAGAGGCTGTTACAAGTACAGAGGGCTTTATTCGCGTTATTGCTGGTGCTGGCTCCGGTAAAACTAAGGCTTTAACTCATCGCTTTGCATATTTAGTAAATGAGCTAGGCATTCTGCCGGGAAATATTTTATGCGTCACCTTTACTAATAAGGCGGCTAATGAAATGCGTCAGCGTATTCATCAGTTGACTGGCGATAATGATACCGGCTACATTTGTACCTTTCACAGTTTTTGCGTGTCCGTTCTGCAAGAGGATAGTCATGCGGTGCAATATCCTAAAAGCTTTTTAGTTTTAGACAATGCTGATATAGATGCCATGCTAAAGATTATCTACGAGGAACGCGGCTTGACTCTACGGGATATGACCTTTAGTAAGGCTAGGGATATGTTTGAGATTCGCAAGCTGATTAAAGAGCCTTTATATTATCTGGATATGCTTAAGCTGAGCATTGAAGATTTAAAGGCTAAGTATTTAGCGGCGACTGAAGTGGAAGATATTCTTTTCTATGGTTATTTGTATCAGGAAAAGAAATGCTTTGGCTTAGATTATAATGACCTAATAAAGTTTGCTCTTTACATTTTCTCTGAAAATGAAGATATTAAGCATAAATGGCAGGAACGTCTGGAGTACATCATGATTGATGAATTCCAGGATATTGATGATCTGCAATATGAACTGATGAATGTTCTCTGTGGTTATCATAAGAATCTTTTCATTGTGGGTGATCCTGACCAAACGATTTATACCTGGCGTGGTGCTAATGTGAAGTTCCTCATGGATTTTCCTTTGAATTTCCCTGAGGTGCAGACCATTATGATGAATCAGAATTATCGTTCAACACCACAGATTTTAGCTGTTGCTAATTCTTTGATTAGTACTAATAAAACACGTATTGAGAAAAGCCTGGAGTCTGTTCTTGAGGATGGTAAGGCGGTAATTTGCCATCATGGTAAAAACGCCCAGGAGGAAGCTCTTTGGATTGCGGATAAGCTTTTGGAGCTGCATGAAAAGGGTGAAGCCTACAGGAATATGACCGTTCTGTATAGAGCTCACTACTTAACTCGTAATTTAGAGACTGCTTTATTGGAGAAAAAGATACCTTATGTAATTTATAGTGGCGTGCAGTTCTTTGACCGTATGGAAATCAAGGATGCTCTTTCGTACTTGCGTTTTATTGCCTATCAGGATGATCTATCCTTTGTGCGTATTATAAACCAACCCAAGCGCAATATGGGGGATAGGCGTATGCAATTCCTGCAGGAGTATGCTACGGAAAATAACTGCAGTCTTTATGAGGCTTTGCTTAAAAATTTAGACAATGAAATTTTTAAGGGTACTAAGGCGAAGCAGTTTGTGAAGCTGATGGGTGAGTTTCACAATAGCTATGCTATGCAAAGCGTAAGTGAAGTTCTTAGTGCAATTTTAGATAGAAGTGGCTATGAGGCCATGCTGCGTACCGAGGGCAATCAAAACCGTTTAGATAATTTAGCAGAGCTTAAGCAGTCGGTTCATGATTATGAAGTTTCTTGTGGCGAAGAATGTACGCTGGAATATTATTTAACGAGAATTGCGCTTTATACCAATAAGGATATGGAAGCTGTTGGTGATAAAGTTAAACTAATGACAGTTCATACGGCTAAAGGTTTGGAGTTTCCTTATGTGTTCCTATGCGGCTTGAATGAAGGCGTGTTCCCATCTAAGAAAACAAAAACGCTTGCTGCTATGGAGGAGGAACGTAGACTAGCTTTTGTTGCAGTTACGCGTGCCGAAAAGGGCTTGTACCTTACTGAATGTGAGGGCTTTAATTTAGATGGAGCTCCTCGCTATCCTTCAAGATTTTTACTGGATATAGCGGATGGTTTATTGGAATACGATCCTCAGCCAAGGGCAGAGCTGTTAGAGGATACGAAACGCTACCTTAAGATTGCTAATAAATGGCTGGAGCCGGAACAAAAGGCAACAGAGCTTTCTGTAGGTATGCGTGTGAAACATATTGCCTTCGGAGAGGGCACTATTGTAGCTATGGATGATGATAGGGCAGCTTATACGATTCAGTTTGATGGTATGGCTACAGCTAGAAAAATTAGTTATCGAGTAAAACTGGAAGTGCTTTAAGCTGTAATATAGGAGGCAGATTATGGATAATACTAGAGAATTACATGTAGGAGATATGGTGCAACATTTTAAACGTCAATGGGTGGACCAAGCATCTACAGAATATATTTATAAAATTGTTGCATTTGCTCATCACTCTGAGACAGATGAAATGCTAGTGGTATACGAAGCTATGTATCCACCTTTTAAGGTTTGCGCTCGCCCTTATGATATGTTCATGAGCGAGGTGGACAGAGAGAAATATCCTGAAGCAAAACAAAAATATCGCTTCGAGAAAATATAATTTCGTCACTGCATCCACTCAAGAGTGCGAGACCGCGGATGGGGTGCTGAAAATTGAGAACGACGAAAGTATTACTTACACTATATAAGACGGTAAAAAGAGATAAAAGGTAACACGTTTTTGAAATTTATTTTTGGAAAATATTTTTTGAAAATGATGTTACCTTTTTGTTATTTCTGCCGTCTTATATTATGACTCTTCCTTTTACCTCTCCTCTTTTTTATTTTTAATTTTTTCTCCTCTCCGTTTTCCTTCTGCCAGT
>JAKSOK010000087.1 GCA_024405615.1 Phascolarctobacterium sp. | reverse complement strand
TAGAACAACCATCCGCGGGAAGAATGAAAAAATGTAATATTATACAGGAGTTAGGCTATGATACTTTGAACCTAACTCCTGTATTTTTATTTGTCAAATTTAGCTATTAAAAAGTTGAGTGGATATGATATAATCATAATAAATATAAATTATAATAGTTTTGGGAAATATATTTAGGAGGGTTATTATGTTAAAGAAATTCATTGTTGGTGCATTAGGAATGGCTGTTCTTGGTGTAGTTTCTCTTGGCTATGCTGCAGAAAAGCTTGAAGGAGTAACATCATTAAAGGTTAAGAATTTTAAGGTTTATGCTATTGATGATGCGCAGAACACCTTTAATAAAAGCGTTTTCCCTAATATAGATAAGGATGCGGATAAGCTTGCCTTCATGCCTGAGGGTAAGGCTAAAGGTGTATATAGAACTTATCTGGTGCAAAACAAAGATAGGGTAGCTTTAATTGATACTGGTTGGGGAAAAAGCTTTAAAAAGCAAGGTCAAACTGTAGATGTCCTCAAACAAATGAACCTTTCTACCGAAGCTGTTACAGATATTTTGTTGACTCATTTAGATGGCGATCACATTTCAGGACTTGTAGATGGTAAGAAGGCTATGT
Source organism: Phascolarctobacterium sp. (assembly GCA_024405615.1). Taxonomy (GTDB): domain Bacteria; phylum Bacillota; class Negativicutes; order Acidaminococcales; family Acidaminococcaceae; genus Phascolarctobacterium_A. The sequence continues at coordinate 6,834 of JAKSOK010000087.1, read as the reverse complement.
ATCCTAAGGCGCAAATTCATATGTCTAAGGCTGAGTATGAAGGTTGGCTAGTTCGCGGTGATGCTCGTAATGCCAACAGTATTGCTAGAGCAAAAGATATTCTCAAGCTTTATGAAGGTCGCATTTCTACCTTCGATTTCTATAAGGAACCTATCAAAGGCATTAAGGCTGTAAATACTGCCGGTCATACCATTGGCCATACAGCTTTCCAATTTGGTAAAGGCAAGAAGGGCCTGTTAATTGTAGGTGATGTTCTACATGTAGAACCCTTGCAATTGCGTTTTACTGATTATAACTCTCGCTATGACCAACTTCCTGAAATGGCTGCAGCTACAAGAGAACGTGTTCTCAGGGACGCTGTTAAGAGTCAAATTACTATTGCTGGTATGCATTTTGCTAGCATTGGTAAAGTTAGCAAATGTGCCGAAGGTGGCTATGCCATTAGCAAGTAATACTGCTATATTGTTTAGTAGTAATAATAGCTATTCTAACTGTCGTCTAATTCTAAGATAAGAGAATAAAATATTGATTATATACTTCTGTTATCCAAAATTATAAATTTACGTTAATATGTAATATATTTAGCAATTTTAGGGTAATAATCTGCTGTGTTGAGCCATAGTTGGTGTATAAAAGTGATTTTTCTTGAATATCTTAAGGAATTACGATAAAATAATTAAGCATATTATGAATTAGGGCATATTATGCAAGTATGTTTATATAAGGGAGTATATTTTAATGAGAACAATAGGTACTGTTGTACGTGGTGTTCGTGCACCGATTATCCGTCAAGGTGATAATATTGCTCAAATCGCAGCTCAATCTGTTATGGATGCTTGGAAAGAAGCAGGCATCGTTCCTCAAAATCGTGATGTAGTTGCTGTTACTGAGTCCGTTGTAGCTAGAGCTCAAGGTAACTATGCTACTATCGACCAAGTTGCTCAAGACGTTCGTCAAAAAACTGGCGGCGGTACTGTTGGCATTGCATTTCCCATTTTGAGCCGTAACCGTTTTTCTATTTTGTTAAAAGGCATGGCTAAAGGCTGCAAGAAGATTGTGTTATTGTTATCTTATCCTTCTGATGAAGTTGGTAACCATCTGGTGGATTGGGACCTGGTAGATGCTGCTGGCGTTAATCCCTACAGTGACGTGCTGACCTTAGCTGATTTCCGTGAAAAATTTGGCTATATTAAGCATCCTTTCACTGGCATGGATTATATTGCTTTTTATCAAGAACTGATTGAAGCTCAAGGTTGTGAAGCTGAAATCATTTTTGGCAACCGTGTGCAAACTCTGTTAGATTATACTGATACTGTTATTACCTGCGATATTCATACTCGCGCTCGTTCCAAACGCTTATTAAAGGCTGCTGGTGCTAAGGTGGTACTGGGTATGGATGATATTCTGAATGCTCCTGTAGATGGCAGCGGCTTTAATGCGGAATATGGTCTCTTAGGCTCTAATAAAGCTACTGAAGAAACTATTAAGCTGTTCCCCCGTGACTGCACTCCAGTAGCAGAAGAAATCAGTGCAATTTTATCTAAAGCTTCTGGAAAGCAAATTGAAGCCATGGTTTATGGTGATGGCGCCTTCAAGGATCCTGTAGGCAAGATTTGGGAACTGGCAGACCCTGTTGTATCTCCTGGTTACACTAAGGGCTTGATTGGTACTCCTAACGAATTAAAGCTGAAATATTTAGCAGATAATGACTTTGGTGATTTGACCGGTGATGCTTTACGTGCAGCTATCGAAGATCGTATTCGCGCTAAAACCAGTGATAGCTTAGTAGGCAACATGGTTTCTGAGGGCACCACTCCTCGTCGTTTGACCGACCTGATTGGCTCTCTGTGTGATCTGACCTCTGGCTCTGGCGATAAAGGTACTCCTATCGTCTATATCCAAGGCTATTTTGATAACTACACTAATGAATAATTTTGTTTTTGAGAGCAGTCCTGGCATATTCTAGGACTGCTTTTCTTGCGGACCATAGACTTACTTTTATCCAAGGAGGCGAAATAAATGTTTAAATATATAGGTGGTATCTGCGCAGTAGCTTTGTTAGCAGGTGCATTTTTCATAACTACGGGCTGTGCCGCTAATAAAACATTTACTGTTGGTAAAGATATTCAGCTAAAAGACGTGCAGGAATTCTATTTTACTGAAAGTGCTTCTACCAATCCGCCTTATTATCAAAGGTATCTTTTCAGCAATAAAACTGGAAAACAGGAATTTTATCATGAAAAAAGAGAAGGTAATGAATGGCCCTTAAGAGAAAAGCATATTACTGTCCATGGTACTATAGCTTTAACCGATAAACAATGGCAACTATTTTTTGACCTCATAAAGGATGGTGAGGTTACCAAAAGAGTAGAGGATCCTCGTGGTGGTGGCCGTGGCCCCTGGCTCTATTTATATTGGAGTAAGGATAAGGGTAAATATCAGGTATTTAAGTTTGCTAATCTGCAAAAACAAAAGGATTTTGAAGCCCTATGTCTCGCTTTAAAGGGGACTAAATAAATAAGCTAAATATAAACAGCTAGGTGATAAAAAAAGTAGTCGTCTAGCTGTATTTTTTTGCCTTTAGGTATAGCCTTTTTATTAATATTATGGTATTATGTGTATAAAAATGTACATTGATAAAATTAGATGCTTACACTGTTGATTCTATGATTACTGTTGAATAATTATTAATTAATAATTAGTATTATTTTATCAATATACTCTAGAAATGATTAATCTGCGGACTTCGTTTCTAGGTGATAATTTGGGCCGGATCCGCACGGTATGGGGGTAATAATGAAGACAACTATTTTTGAAGAAAAGGAGAGCAATGTAAGATCTTATTGCAGAAAATTCCCTGTTGTTTTTGAAAAAGCAAAGGGTTCTAAAATGTATGACCAAGATGGCAATGAATACCTGGACTTCTTCTGTGGTGCGGGCTCTATTAACTATGGTCATAACAATCCCTTTATTAAAGAAAAGGTTGTTGAATATCTTTTAAATGACGGCATTGTTCATTCCATGGACATGTATACCGTTTCAAAAGGTAACTTTATTGAATATTTCCAAGAAAAGGTTTTAAAACCTAGAGGATTAGATTATAAGATTATGTTTACAGGTCCTACTGGTACCAATGCTAACGAAGCAGCTTTGAAGCTGGCTCGTAAAGTAACCGGCAGATCCAATGTTTGGGCGCTGATGGGTGCTTTCCACGGCATGACCTTAGGAACCTTAGCCTTAACAACCGAAGCAGCTGCACGTAAGGGCGCTGGTATGCCCTTGGGTTGTGTAACCCATATTCCTGCTCCCGGTCTGTTCCCTGGCTTAGATACTATTGCATATATGGAACATCTGATTAACGATGATCACAGCGGTGTAGAAAAACCGGCTGCAATCATGCTTGAAGCTATCCAAGCTGAAGGTGGCGTTAATATTATGCCCTTTGAATGGATGCAACAAGTACGTGAATTTTGTACTAAACATGATATCCTGTTAATCCTTGATGAAATCCAAACAGCAAACTGCAGAACTGGTAAATTCTTCTCCTTTGAATGGTCCGGAATTAAACCAGATATTGTAACTGTGGCAAAATCCATCGGTGGTATGGGTATGCCTTTTGCTTTAACCTTATTACGTCCTGACCTGGATATTTTCTCTCCCGGTGAGCATAATGGTACTTTCCGTGGCTTCCAACTGGCAACTGTTGCTGGTCGTGCAGGACTAGAATTCATGTTAGAAAATCATATTGAAGATGAAGTTGTTAGAAAGAGCAAGCTGGTTGAAGAGTTCCTGAAAACCGAGTTGCCCAAGGTTAGCGATAAACTGACTTATCGTGGTCTTGGCCTCATGTGGGGTATTGATTTCTCCGCTTATCCTTCTGGAACTGCGAAGAAGGCTAGCCAAGAATGCTTCAAGCGTGGCTTGGTTATTGAATTAGCAGGTAGTGATGACTGCGTGCTGAAGCCTATGCCAGCCCTGATTACTAGCGACGAAGATCTGATGCGTGGCTTCAAGATTATTATTGAAGCTATCAAAGCTTTAAACCTTTAATATGTGCTTATAAATATCGAGGCTAGGTAGCTTAACAGTTGCCTAGCTTTTTATTAATAATAATTACTATTTGCATTTTATTTGCAGGAATTTCCTTAAAACTATGGAATTAGTTAATATAAATTAAAGTTTTGAGGTGAGTTGAATGAATACGATAATTCTATCCTGTCCGACCTTAAAGGGTGAACTGTTGGCTGCTTTAAAGCAAGCTCAAAATACAACACCTGTGTATTTCCTTCCTAAAGAATTACATAGTAGTCCCGATAATTTAAGAAAATATGTGCAGGACTTTATTGATAGATTACATAATGTGGATCGCGTTGTGCTATGCGTATCCGGTTGTGGTGGTGGCACCACTGGCTTAAAGGCAACCACTGCTGAAATTATTGTACCAAGGACAAGGGATTGTGTGGATATTCTGCTGTCTAATAGAGAGGGCGAGGATAAGCGTAAGCGCAGAGTTTATATGACCAAAAGCTGGTACGATTATCATCAGGATTCTGCTCTCAATCTCGACAAGCTTATTGAGACTAAAGGTAAGGAGGAAGCAGAAAACTTCATCCGTACACTTTATAAAGGTTTTGAGGAGTTCTATATTGTAGATACAGGTACCTATGATATACAGGAGATCATGGATGGCTTGAAGCCCTTTATAGAGGTTCTTAACGGTAGCTTTAAGATTGTTAAAGGTGGTTATTCCATCCTGCATAAAATCGCTCAACAAGATTTTGATGATTGTTTCGAAAAGGTTGCCATTGGAGCAAGTGTTCCTCCAAACTTCTATCCCGAAAATCCCAAAGAGTAGTCATTGCTTCCTGCGGACGCGTACCTAGAGGGTGAGAGTATAAAAATGCTGAGAATTTCTTTATCTTTATTATCTGTGCTAATATTTTTCGTAGCCGGCTGTAGTATTGGTGAAAGCTATTTTGGCCCGAAGTCTGTTAGTACTTATACTAATACAACTAATAAAAATTTAACCTCTAGAGTTATACATGTTAGCGATGGAGATACTATTATTATGTTGGCTCCTGATGGAGGTAAGGTCAAAGTTAGACTTTATGGTATTGATGCACCAGAAAAAGCGCAACCATATGGTCCTCAAGCTGCAGGTATCTTGAAGAATCTAATTTTAAATCAGGTTGTAACAATTGATACCATTAATGTTGATCGTTACGGCCGTTATGTTGCAAAGGTTTTCTATAACCGGCAGGATATAAATGCGGAAATGATTCGCTTAGGAGCGGCTTGGCATTATCGTTATTACGATAAATCTCCTTCTTATATGCAATATGAAGAGTTAGAGCGCTATGCTCGAGTTAATCGTAGAGGCTTATGGAATAGGGATAATCCAACTCCTCCTTGGGAATATAGGAAAAGAATTCGCGAACAACAGGGAAGAAAATAAAAAATGCAGACAAAGAATTGGAAGGTCGTTTTGGCTATCTTAACGGCCATTGTTGTTATGATGGCAGCGGGGTATACTATGCTGATACCCTTTTTGCCGATTTATTTAATGAGGGAGCTTGGCGTTCCACAGGCTGAGGTTAAGCTGTGGACGGGTGCAGTTTTTTCCGTTACCTTTTTGATAGGTGGTGTCATGGCACCGCTATGGGGGAAGATGGCGGATAGGCATGGGCAGAAGCTTATGGCTATGCGTTCTAGCATTGGTTTAGCGATTGCCTACATTTTAGCGGGTATGGTTCATACTCCTTTTCAGTTATTTTTAGCTCGCTTGGTACAGGGCTTTGCCGCTGGTCTCTGGGGCATGTGCATGACCATTTGTTCTTCATCAGTACCTATCGATAAGTTAGGCATAAGTCTTGGTATTCTTCAGGCTGGATTAATTACAGGTAACATCGTTGGCCCACTTATTGGTGGTGTTCTTGCAGAGTGGGTAGGTATGCGTGCTTCCTTTTATCTGGCAGGTGGTCTTTTAATCCTCATTACTCTGGTGTTCTTTCTGTTTATTCCCGAGCCGACTAAGGCTCCTAAAGATGAAAATGAACAGATTCAACTAAATGATAATCCTGAAGTGCCCTTATGGCGTCGTAAACCGGTTTTAGAAATTCTCATCTTTGCTGTTTGCGTGCAGCTGATGATTTTGCTTATTCAACCCGTATTAGCGCTCTATTTAGAGGAACTCAATAAAAGTAGCGAAAACATCATGCTTTTGAGTGGTATTGTTTTCTCAAGTGTAGGTATTGCTAGTGCTATTGCTTCTCCTTGGTGGGGCAAACTGGGTCAAAGCAAGGGTTTCTACAAAACCTTGATGTGGTCAGCAGGTTTAGGTGCTTGTGGTATTTTGCTAACCTCCGTACCGAAGACAGTTTTAACCTTTGGCATGGCTAACTTTGTCTATGGACTTTGTTTTGCAGGCGTAAATCCTTCGCTAAGTTCTATTCTTGCGCAAATAACTGACCGTAAAGAGAAGGGCGCTGCTTTTGGTTATTTCTTTAGCGCAGGTCAGTTCGGTGCTATGATGGGACCTATTATCGGTGGTATTATTTCCACCTATCTACCAATTTCCTATCTGTTTTATTTAGGCAGTCTCATCATGGCTAGTGTAAGCTTTTATGTATATAAACATCATAATAGTAAATAAAATTGTTGATAATTATTCCTGTTTTGGCGAAATTGTGTTATAATTATTTTGCAAGGGTAAAGTAAATTTATTACCACGTTATATCAAGGAGGAAGAAAAATGGCTAACAAATATGCTGGTACTAAAACTGAGAAAAATTTGATGGAAGCTTTTGCAGGTGAATCTCAAGCAAGAAATAAATA
>JAKSOK010000086.1 GCA_024405615.1 Phascolarctobacterium sp. | reverse complement strand
TCAATAGATGCTGTTGATTGGGCAGGCAGCATTTTAAGAAATCAGGTTAGAGAAAAGGTTGAGCAGGCTTTGCCTGATTTTAAAGCTGCTGTGGATGTTATTAACGATGAAAAGTCTAAACAGGCATTAATTCAAGTTGTTATTTATCCCGTTGGACAAATTGTGCAGGATATAAACTATGAATTGCATTCTGAGTCTATCCCAAATATTGTTCTTATGAAATTAAAGTACCGTTACGCAGAACGATGTAATGAATTGCGTGGGTTGCCTGTTAGCTATGTAAAGCGTCATCAGCGGGAATTAGAAAGCATCATTACAGAGGAGCTTAATCTGGAAAAGATTATTCAGGATTTTGAACTTCAGCCTAAAGTTAGTATTATTCCTGGTTCAGATACTAATATCGATATTAGCCTAAGTACTAAAAAATACAAAATTTGGGCAGAAGGCTATGCTGATTTAGGCAGGGATAAGGATAATCTGTCAGGAAAATTACATTTGGGAAAATATTTTTCTCCTAAAGATGAACTTTTTGTAGAAGAGGAACTTATAACTGATAATGTACACTGGAGTACTAGTTTAGGTTATGCAAGAACCTGGGGCAAGAGTGTATGGAGTTATAAAAGACGTATTCCAGAAGCAGACAATGCATATAAATTTGAATATCATTTTGCTCCTAAGTGGGGTGTACGTATGGAGCATTATTCGGGCAATAATCGTAATGAATATGCCTTAAGATATAGAATTCATGAGTTTTTGAGTTGCGAGTATGTCTATGGTGGAAAAGAATCCTACTTTAGAATTATCGGAAATCTTTAGTATTTCTTGAAAATTCTTTGGTAAACTGTTACAATATACAGATTATAGTCTGTATATAATTTTTATAAAAGGTGGGTGTTTTTATTATGATGCAATTGTTGCGTAATCCAAAAAATGTAAAATTAGTTTCCTTATTTATTGCTGCTGTGTTTGTTATAGGTTGCTTTGCATTGTCTTTAACTCAAAGTGGTTTTGGTAAAGTAGCATCTGCTGCAGCAAGCGAATCTTCTATCGGTGTTGTTAATTACCAAATTCTTGTTAGACAAAGTCCTGATGTGAATAAAATGCAGGAAGAAATGAAGAGCTTTATCGAAGCTACGCAAAAAGATTTTAATGATAAAAGTGCTTCTATGGCAAATGATGCCGAAAAGAAACGTTATTTCGACCAATGTCAAGAACGTATTCAAGCTAAAGAAAAAGAACTTATGGAGCCTATTCTGCAAAATGTAGAAAATCAAATTAAAAAAGTTGCTGATAAAAAAGGCCTTAAGGTAGTTGTTGATAAGAGTGCTGTTGTTTATGGTGGGGTTGACATTACCGACGAAGTAGCTAAAGCTATGCAAACTGGCAAATAATCATAAATAGAGAGGCCCATTTTTAGGGCCTCATTTCGTGTTTTTAGGATACTTTATAGAAAGGTGTGAATACTATGCATAGTTCTTTAAAAATTTTGGGGTTGTGTGCTGGTGTATTCATGCTTACTGCTTGTAGTTCAGGTATAAAAAGTTCTTCAGAGAAAATTGCCGTAATTAAATGGGATAAAGCAGTTGAATCTCATCCTGATTATGGTCGTTTGCAACAAGGAGAAAAGGTAATAAAGAACCTTGTGCTTCGCCGTGATGCTCAAGCTGAACTTGGAAAATCTCAGATGGGGAGCTTGCAACATTTGCGTAGTCTAAAACAGTTAAGCGAGCAAAGCTATATGCAAGCGCAACTTCAAACTCATCTTGTCGAAAAAGAACAATTGGGGAAGTCACGATTGTTTCTGAAGGCAAAAGTTATTGAGAAGGAAGCAGAACGCCTATTTGCTCAAAAGAGGCAGGCTATAGAGGACGAATATCGTCTACGCATATTTAATTTGCGTTTAGAAAAGGATAGAGCTGTTGCAAATGCAAGACCGTCGCAGGCGGAAAAGTTAGAAGTTACTTTAGCTGGTATAGAGAATAAAATTAATATTCTTGTTCAAGAGCGAGAAAGTAAACTAGTTTCAGTAGAGCTTGACAAACAAGCATATGTTTCGGAGAAACTTGCTCCTGAGGTTTCTGCTTTAAGGAAAGAATTAGCAGAGTTTTCCGCTGCAAAAAAAATAGAAAACCAAGCGATAGTTGAAGCTTCAGAAGGAAAATATGACAAAATGATGGCTGCAGCTCCAGAGGCTTTAGCAAACGCTTTAGCTGTCATGGATAGAGAAATTGATAAGCAGCAGGATAAAAACAATACTCTAAAAAAGAATATTAACAGTGATATCGAAGGGGTGGCAATAAAATTAGCTAAAGAACGAGGTTATACAATTGTCTTTAACACATATAAAGCTAATGTGTCTGCTGAAGATATTACAAATGATATTATAATAAATCTAAAGAAAATTAAAAATAAGTGAGGTTTTTGTTATGAAAAAGATTGTTGCAGGTTTAATGGTTGTAGCAGCTATGTTGACCTTTGGCTGTGGTGGACGTAATTCTGATTTTGGCGTAGTTGATATGCGTAAAGTGGAAAAGGAAGCAACTGTTATCAAAACTGTTCAAACCGATTTAGAGAAACAGATAAAAGAATTGCGTGAAAAAGCAATAAAGGACTCCGAAGGAAAAGCTGAAGAGGAGCAAAGAAAAATTGCGGAAGATTTCCAAGCAAAAGCTAAACTAGCTCAAAGCGAAGCTCAAAACAAGGTTAAGGCTAGTGTAGATAGTGCTATGAATGCAGTTGCTAAGGAAAAGAACCTGGGGGCTATTTTATTGAAGGATGCAGTTCCTCAAGGTGGCAAGGATGTTACCGCTGATGTAATTGCTAAAATGGCTAAATAAGGAAAATACTTAGTTTTTGGAGGAAGAGCATGGAGAAGTCTGTTCAAGAGTTAGCTGAATACTTACATGGTACATATGAAAATGATAATCCTGAATTGAAAATTACTGGTGTTAAGGGTTTGGTTGAAGCTGGACCGGAGGATATTTCTTTTGCTGTCCCCCCTTATGTAGAACACTGCCACAAAAGCAAAGCAGGTGTTATGGTTTTAAGTCCTAATGACCCTCAATTAGATGGAAGACCTGTAATTCGCGTGGAAAATCCTCGTGGAGCTTTTGCTTTATTATTAGAACTGTTTCGTCCTCAGGAAGAAGTAGAAAGAGTTATTAGCCAGTACGCATTTGTTCATCCTACTGCTAAAATTGGCGCTAATGTTGCTATTCAAGCTTTTGCATATATTGAAGCCGGTGTAGAGATTGGTGCTGGCAGTATTATTTACCCTCATGTATATGTTGGTAAACGCGTAAAGATGGGTGAAAATTGCACTCTATATCCTAATGTAACTGTTCGTGAGGATTGTGTTTTAGGAAATCGTGTAATTTTACAAGCAGGAGCTGTTATTGGTGGTGATGGCTTTGGTTATGTTGATCAAAAGGATGGTAGCCATACAAAAGTTTTACAAACTGGTAATGTTATTATTGAGGATGACGTAGAGGTTGGCAATAATAGCTGCATAGATCGTGCAACAGTGGATAGTACCATTGTACGCAAGGGAACTAAAATAGATAATTTAGTTCAAATTGGACATAATGACATTGTAGGTGAAAATTGCTTGATGTGTGCTCATGTTGGTATTCCTGGTAGTGTAACTATAGGTAATAACTGTACCTTTGCAGGTCAGGCCGCTACTACTGGTCATATAACCATTGGTAATAATTGTCTCTTTGCTGGTCGTGCAGGTGTAATTGGCAATGTTCCTGATAACCAGCAAATGGCAGGCTTCCCAGCACAACCCTACAGAGAATGGTTAAAGCAGGAAGCTAATATTCGTAAGGTTAGTGAGATGCTTAAGAAAGTTAAAGCTTTAGAGAAGGAATTACAAAAGCTTCAAAATAAATAGAATTAAAGTAGGGACGTAAATTTATGCTAGGCTATTATATAGTTAAACTTTTTAGTTGGTTAATGTGCGTGGCACCTTCTTTTGTTAGAAAAGCAGTGGCAAGTTTTCTTGGTTGGATTGCTGTTGTTGTTACTCCAAAATGGCGCATGAAGATGGCAAAAGCTAATATTCAAGAATGCTTGGGAGTAACTGAAGATGAAGCTGATAAAATTGCCAAAGATAGCCTGAGACGCTTTGGCAGAATGATTGTTGAAGTAATGAGGTTTCCATTACTAAAATCTGACAATATTGATCAAAGTGTAACAATAGATGGAATGGAGTACATAGAAGCAGCCTATAATGAAGGAAAAGGTATTGTAATGGCTACTGGTCATTATGGAAACTGGGAATTATTAGGGGCAACTATGGCTTTGAAAGGCTTTCCTATAATTTCTATTACTAGAAAGCAAAATAATGGCAAGATGGACCAATTTATTAACGAGTATCGTGAAATGGTTGGTCAAAAGTTAGCTTACAACAGGGGAAATAATTCTTTGTTGGCTATAAGCAAAATGCTTAAAGAGAAGAATGTTGTTGGCATTCTTTATGATCAAGACACAAATGATGATGGTGTGGATATTGAGTTGTTTGGCAAGCGTTGTATTATTCCTTTTGGTGCAGCTGCTTTGTCAAGAACTTATGGGGCACCTATTCTTCCGATGTTTTTACATAATAATGAAGATGGCACTTGTACTGCTAAAATATATCCAGCCATTCATACCTTAAAAACTAAGGATAGAGCGCAGGATTTTTACGAAGCGACTAAACAACTGGTGGATGTTTTGGAGACTGAGATAAAAGCTGATCCGGCAATGTGGTTTTGGGCACATGATCGTTGGAAGGATGGAAGGCAACGTTTTGGTGGTGTAAAAAAACATCATAAACATAGGCATAAAAATTAGAGGAGAATAAAAATGAGCGAGGCTTTTAAGCAACATACTATTAGTAAATCTGTAACATATACAGGTATAGGTCTTCATTCTGGCAAAGATGTTATCATGACCTTGAAACCGGCTGCTGAGAATACAGGAATTATATTTGTTCGTACAGATTTACCTAATACCCCACATATTAAAGCTACACCTGAAAATGTAAGTTCTACAGTTAGAGCAACTACTTTAAGCGAAAATGGTGCTGAGGTTTTTACAGTTGAACATTTAATGTCTGCTTTATCAATGCAGGCAATAGATAATATTATAATTGAGATGTCTTCACCGGAACCTCCAGTTGCGGATGGTAGTGCAAAAGTTTTCTTTGATTTAATTGAAGAAGCCGGAGTTGTTGAACAATCAGCAAATAGAAATATTTATACTGTAGATAGAGAATTTGCTGTATATGATGGTGAAAAATATATTGTAATTGTTCCTTATGATGGTTATAGAATGTCTTTTACATCTATTAATAAACATCCAATGTTAGGAACTCAATATATGGATTTGGAATTAACTAAAGAAGTTTATGCTAAAGAAATTTCTAGTGCCAGAACTGTAGCTTTTGAAGAGGAAATTGCTTACTTACAAAAGAATGGTTTAGGCTTAGGCGGAAGTCTAGAAAATGTAGTTGTTTTTGGCAAAGATAAAGTTTTATCCATACCTAGATTTGACGATGAATTGATTCGTCATAAGATTTTAGATGCTGTAGGAGATCTTTATTTATTGGGTCCTATTAAGGCTCATGTTATTTGTGTATGTACTGGGCATGCTTATAATGCTAAAATAGCTAAGCAAATTCAAGCTTATAGAAAAGAGGACTAAAGAATATGGAATTGAATGTAAATCAAATTAAAGAAATATTGCCCCATCGTTATCCTATGTTATTGGTAGACCGAATTGTCGAAATCGAGCCTTTAAAACGTGCAGTTGGTATTAAAAATATCAGTGACACCGATTTAGTTCTGCAAGGACATTTTCCTGGTAATCCTATTATGCCTGGTGTACTTTTAGTTGAAGCTATGGCTCAAGTTGGTGGCATAGCAGTACTTATTGCTGAAGAACATCGCGGAAAGTTACCTGTTTTTGCTAAGATTGATAACTGTCGTTTCCGTCGTCAGGTTGTTCCTGGAGATCAATTTGTAACAACTGCAGAAGTTGTGAAAATTGTACGTGATAAGATAGTTATCATTAAATTAGTGGGCACCGTAAATGGAGAAATAGCTGCAGAAGCAGAAGGAACCTTCTCTTTGATGCCTGCAAAATAAGAAATTATATAAATAGTTCAAATTTAGAGAAAAAAGCAGATTTCTTTAGAAAATCTGCTTTAATCTTTTTATTTGGGCATTTTTGGACTGTTAAAAAAATATATTAATATATGATTATATTAATATATTGTGTTTAATTATGCGATTAGTATATTATTTTGTATCGTATAATTGAGATAGAGGAGTGAAAACAAGAATGAGTTCAATTATTATGCCTGAGTCCGGAATTCATCCAACTGCAATCATTCATCCTTCTGCAGTTTTGGGGAAGAATATTTCTGTGGGGCCATACGCAGTTATTGACGAAGACACGGTTATAGGTGATAACTGCATTGTGGGAGCACATGCTGTTATCCACAAATATACAACCGTTGGTAAAAATAACAGATTTTTCCCGGGATGCTCCATTGGTGGTGAACCCCAAGATTTAAAATTTGTTGGTGAAAAAAGCTATACCATTATTGGTGATGGTGGTACCTTCCGTGAATGTTGTACCGTTGGCCGTGGTTGCGGAGAGGGGGCTGAAACCCGTATTGGCAACAATATCCTTATGATGGCCTATACTCATGTTGCTCACAATTGTATTGTTGGCAATGATGTTATTATGTCTAATGTTGCCACTTTGGCTGGTCATGTTATTGTTGAAGACAGAGCGGTTATTGGTGGATTAGCTGCAGTACATCAATTTACTAAAATTGGTCGTAATGCTATGATAGGTGGTATGGCTCGTGTTAACCAAGATGTTCCCCCATATATGATTGTTGCTGGCGACCCCGCTTTTGTTTCTGGTCTGAATAGTGTTGGTTTAGCTCGTGCTGGTATCCCCCAAGAAGAACGTAGTGAACTGAAAAAAGCTTTCAGAATCCTGTATCGTAGTGGCTTGCCTTTGCAAGAGGCAATTTCTACAATGGAACAAGAGCTGAATAGCTGTGAAACTGTAGAAACTTTGTTGCGTTTCCTGCGTAATGTTGAACGCGGTATTTTGCGTACACGTAAATAATAGAGGCTTACTATGACAGTCTTAGGTATTTTAGCTGGTGTAGGTCATTTGCCCGTAGAGGTGGCTTTATCTGCTAAGAGTTTAGGCTATGAAGTCATAGCCGTAGGATTGGTTCCTGGTGTTGATGAGGAACTGCCTAACGCAGTAGATAAATATTTTGATATCAACGTAGGTAAAGTTGGTAAAATCATATCTACCTTGAAAAACAATAAAGTTACTAAAGTAACTATGATAGGTAAGGTTACTAAAGAAGTACTTTATAAAATAGGTGCTATTGTTCCTGATTTGCGTGCAATTAAGATTTTGGCTAGTGTTCCTGACCGTAAGGATGATACGATTATGAATGCTATTGTTGCTGAGCTTGAAAGCGAAGGCATGGAGGTTATGGATCAAACCCTCTTAATAAAGCCATTGTTGCCACAACCGGGTGTTTTAACTAA
>JAKSOK010000085.1 GCA_024405615.1 Phascolarctobacterium sp. | reverse complement strand
TGATGGATGCTTTCCGTATTGCGGATGATATCCTGCGTCAAGGTGTTCAAGGTATCTCCAATTTGATTGCTGTTCCTGGTATGATCAATTTGGACTTTGCGGACGTTCAATCCGTAATGAAGGATGCAGGCAGTGCATTGATGGGTATCGGTACTGCTAAAGGCGAAGGTGCTGCTGTAGCTGCTGCCGAAGCTGCTATTAAGAGCCCCTTGCTGGAAAACTCTATTGATGGTGCTCGTGGTGTTCTGTTGAACATTACTGGCGGCAAAGATTTAGGTTTGCTGGAAGTTAATGAAGCTGCTTCTATCGTAGAAGAGGCTGTAGCTGATGATGCAAACATTATCTTTGGTGCTGTTATTGATGAATCCTTGGATGATGAAATTCGTGTAACTGTTATTGCAACTGGTTTTAATGAAGCTGCTCCTTACAAACAAGCTTCTGCTCCTGCTGTAGGCAAGACCGCAACTTCTTCTTCTAATGGCAGTGTAATCGGCGGCTTTACTAGTGGTGGTAGCAATGAAATTCCGCCCTGGCTGCGTAGATAATTAGTTATCAATTTGTTGATATAGAAAAGGCTCCCTGAGAAAGGGAGCCTTTTTACTAGGAGTTTAACTATGTGGGAATACCTTGATGCTTGGGATTTTATTGCACTTTTCCTGTCATTATTTTGTTTGTGGTTAGCAAGATTCGGTGCACCTAAACTTAAAGCTATGGCTCCGGATAAAGTTGATGAAAAAACATTAAAATCACGAGCTTATGTTGGCATGGCTGTAGGACTTTTTTACCTCGGCGTACATTATTACTTAGTGAAAACAATGCTCTAAAATAAAAACCGTGAACCTAAAGTTCACGGTTTTTTTGCTATTATTCAAGCTCAATGGTTTCGCTGGGGTTAACAATAATAACTTTGCTAGAAGTAGTTTCCTCAACCTTTGCTTTATAAGCATTAACATCTTGAGCAATGACTGGCCAAGTATTGTAATGGATAGGAATTACATATTTTGCTTTCAGAAAATCAGCTGCGATAGCTGCATCGTTGGGATCCATGGTGAAGTTACCACCAATAGGAAGTATAGCATAGGTAAAGGGATCTAATTTGGGGAGTAACTGCATATCACTGTAAAGAGCAGTATCACCTGCAAAATAGATTTTTGTGCCATATAAATCAACTACGAAACCGCAGGCATGGCCACCAGGAATGCCGCTACCATGAAAAGCCATAGCAACGCGAACCTTACCAAAGGGGAACATGCAGGTGCCACCTAAGTGCATAGCATGAGCTTTGCAGCCTTCTGCTTCAGCCTGATAGCAGAGTTCAGCAGTAGAAATAATAGTTGCATCATTAGCTTTGGCAATTTCATAAGCGCTGCCTAAATGGTCACCGTGACCATGGCTTACGAAAATATAATCAGCCTTAATATCCTTGGCTTGGATGCCTTCAGGATTGCCATCCAGGAAGGGGTCGAAAAGAAAGGTTTTGCCACCTGCTTCAACAGTAAAGCAAGCATGATGAATGTAATGGAATTTTGCAGACATGATAAATACTCCTTTCAAATTTCTTTGTTTCTATTATATCCCATAAGTGGCTTTTATGGCAATAAGAAAGAAAAAACTTTACTTTAAGCGTGAAAATAGAGTAAAATAAGATGATATAGTGTTTATATTATTAAGTTATAATTGAAATGTTTTTTCCATTAGGAGAGATATAAGAATGCTAATAAATAAAATTGGCGCTTTGCTTAGCGTTACCTTGCTAATGACGGCTACGGCCTTTGCGGCAGAAGTAGAACCTATTAAGGAAGCTCCTTCACAACAGGTTCAGGGAAAGCAGATGTCTGCGGATGCTAAATTAAGATTAGCCCAGTTGGCGAAGAATAAACAACAGCAAACTGCCAAGACACAGGATAATTTAAGCATAAAGCAGCTACCTGCTAAGGAACAGGAACCAAAAGCTAATGCTAAAATTGCAATAGAAAAAAAGAGTCCTGCTAATAGCAAGAACAGTGCTATAGCACCTGCAAAAGTGCAACCACCTAAAACTAGATTAGAATACCGTAAGGTACATTTGGATGGTACACCTGTTACAGATGTAGAGCTTGCAAAGCTGAAAAAGAGCAAGAAAAAGAATGTTACTAGCAATATTGAGGAGAGGGCCTTTTATTTAGATGTCATGCTTCCTCGGGATTATAAAGAAATCACCATAAATGGCGAAGCTGAAATAACTAAAGAGCAAGCGGCTATGTATATTCGTCAAAATAATCCTAATGTTAAGCTTGCTTGTACCATTGAAAAGTTAGTAGAGTATTATTGGCAAGAGGCTAGCCGTGAAGGATTAAGAGCAGATCTTGCTCTTTGTCAGGCTATTACTGAGACTGGCTTCTTCAAATACGGTGGTGACGTAGTTCATAATCAAAATAACTTCTGTGGCCTTGGTACAACTGGTGGTGGCGTACGCGGAGCGAGCTTTAAAACACCGCAACTAGGAGTACGTGCTCATATCCAGCATTTATTAGCTTATTGTCGTAAGGAAAGACCTAAGACTTCCGTTGTAGATCCACGTTATGATTTAGCGCATAATTTGAGAGTAAGTCGTGGGGTTATAGACAAGTGGTATGGCTTAAATGGTACCTGGGCAATGGGCGCTGAATACTGTGAAAAAATAATGTATCATTACGCTAGAATGGGAAAGGTTAAGGTTGCTGTAGCTGAAGTGAAGAAGCCTGGACAAAAGCTTTCTATGCGTGAACGTGTAGCAAAATATAAAAAATTATAAATTGGAGGAAGAAATGCATATAGTATTGTTCCAACCGGAAATTCCTGGTAATACTGGTAATATTGCGCGCCTGTGTGCAGCAACTGGTATTCATTTACACCTGGTGCGTCCTTTGGGATTTTCGGTTGATGATAAATATTTAAAGAGAGCTGGTTTAGATTACTGGCATTTAGTAGATGTTCATTATTATGATGATATTCGCGAGGTTTTTGAAAAATATAAGGATCATAGCAAGTTTTTCCTGACTACAAAAGCTCATAAATCCTATGTGGACGTAAAATATGACGAAGATAGCTTGTTAATTTTTGGTCGCGAAACCAAAGGCTTACCTGATTGGATTCATGAGGAATTTGCAGAAGATTGCGTACGTATTCCCATGGTTGATGAAGCTCGTTGTTTGAATCTGTCTAATTCAGCAGCAATTGTTGCTTATGAAGCTTTGCGTCAGGCAACTGGCTTCAAAGGCTTTAAAGTTTAAGAGGAAAATTCAATGATTATAATTAAAGAATTCGATTTTGATGCAGCTCATTACTTGCCTGAATATAATGGTAAATGTGAGCGCTTGCATGGTCATACCTATAAGCTGGTGGTAAAGGTAGAAGGCACACCTGATCACGAGGGGATGGTAATTGATTTTATTAAACTGAAAAATATAGTTAAAGAAGAGGTTTTGGTGCATTGTGATCATCATCTGCTGAATGATTTTTTACCCGTACCTAGTGCAGAAAATATTAGTGTATGGGTTTGGAATAAGCTGGAACCCTTACTGAAAAATGAGCGTTATCACCTTTATGAGGTTGAGATTTGGGAAACAAAAACCAGTGGCTGTGTTTATAATGGGAAATAATTTAGTATAGTAATTATCTACTAAAAAGCGTCACTGTAATATAGAGATAAGAATAGTTGAGGTTTAAAATGAAAGACGTACAGAACGAAAAGGATGCACGTAATATTCCTTTAAAGCATGTAGGAATCAAAAATTTGCGTTGGCCTATTGAATTGAAGGATAAGGAACGTGGTATTCAGCATACTGTGGCTACGGTAATGCTGGCGGTTGATCTTCCTAAAGACCTACGTGGCACCCATATGAGCCGTTTTGTGGAATCAATGACAAATTTAGGACCAGTTGGTCTTAATGAAATAGAAAGTTTGCTAGATGCACTAAAGGAAAATCTTCAGGCAGAGCGTGCTTTTATTCAAATGGAGTTCCCTTATTTCGTGCAAAAGCAGGCACCTGTAAGCGGAAAAACAGCTCCAATGGATATCGAATGTGTCTATAAGGCAGAGAAGGGCAAGACTTTTAAATTACGTATTTGCGCCATTATTCCTGTTGCTACTCTTTGCCCTTGCTCCAAAGAGATTAGTTCCTATGGTGCTCATAATCAAAGAGCTTATGCAAAAATTGAAATAGAAGCCAATGAAATGGTATGGCTGGAGGAGCTTGTGGCTTTGGCTGATGCTAGTGCTAGTACTCCCTTATATGGCCTATTAAAGCGTCCTGATGAAAAATATGTTACTGAGCACGCTTATGAAAATCCTCGCTTTGTAGAGGATGCTGTGCGTGAAATTGTTTTGCGTTTGGAAGCAGATAAACGTATTACCTGGTATAGAGCAGAGGTTGAGAGTATGGAAAGTATTCATAATCATGATGCCTTTGCAGTAGTAGAAAAGGGTTGGAACTGAGGTAAGCATTATGGTTATTGCTGTGGCTAAGGAAGGAATTGCTGCTGCCATTAGATCTATTGGTGCTCATCCAGTTAGCATTCCTATTTTTGAAAATAAAGCAGAGATAATACCTTTGAAGCTGTTACAAGTGCGTACTCCTGCGGCTAATGTCATTAAACAGGAAATGCTAGGCGTTGGCGGTGATGCGGTTACACCTATAGGTTGTATCGTAAACAAAGATAAGTATGTTGATGTTTTACTCTTGGGAACAAGAAAACATTACAAGCTTTTGGCAACTAAGCTGGCAATGATGAATTTCTTTGGTATGGTACAGCTGGGAAAAGAAATAGAAGCGTATTTGGAACAGACGGTTCCTGTAACACGCTTATTAGATGGTCGCTGTCTTACCTATGATAAGCTAAGAATCATGGGTATCTTAAATGCTACTCCGGATTCTTTTTATGGTGGTTCTCGCTTAAATGGTGTTGATGCCGCTTTGCAAAGAGCGGAGCAAATGTTGGCAGACGGTGCAGATATTTTGGATATTGGAGGCGAATCTACCAGACCGGGTAGCGATGCTGTGGGAATAGAAGAAGAATGTCAGCGGGTTGTGCCTGTTATAGAGGCAATTCGTAAGCGTTTCCCAGAAGCAATTATTTCTATTGATACTTGGCATGCTAGAGTGGCTGAGGCGGCTTTAGAGAGCGGTGCAGATATTCTTAATGATATTACTGCACTAGAGGGAGAAAAGGCCATGGTGGGCGTTATAGAGCGGTCTAAGGCCCCTGTTATTCTTATGCATATGCGTGGTACTCCTAAAGATATGCAAACCAAGTGCGAATATACTAATGTTGTGGACGAGGTTGCCTGCTACCTTAAGGAACGAGCTGCTTTTGCAGAAAGTTTAGGCTTAACTAAGGAGCACATCATTCTAGATCCTGGTATTGGCTTTGCGAAGAATGTTGAGCAAAATCTTTTGCTGATGCGTGACTTGAAAAGTTTAACTAGCTTTGGTTATCCTGTTCTCTTGGCTGCTTCTCGTAAGAGTACAATAGGTGCGGTGCTAGGCAATATTCCTGCAGAAGAGCGTCTTGAAGGAACTATAGCTACTAGCTTACAGGCGGTTTATGCTGGTGCTCAATTAGTTCGCGTTCATGATGTTAAAGAAAATGTACGAGCTATTCGTATGCTCGAGGCTATACTGAAATGACAAAGCATAAAGCGTATGTTGCCCTAGGAAGTAACTTGGGCAACAAAGAAGAAAACATAAATAAAGCTTTAGAGCTTTTAAAAAGCCATGGCTTAGAGATTACTAAGGTATCTACTTTAATTGCAACAGAACCTTATGGAGTGCTTGATCAGCCTGGCTTTTGCAATGGTGTTTGCGAGGTTGAAACTGAACTGGAGCCCTTAGCTTTATTAAGGCTTTTATTGACAATTGAACAGCAAATGGGACGGGTTCGTTTAAGACATTGGGGAGAAAGAAACATTGATTTAGATTTAATACTCTACGAAGATGTCATAATGACATCAAAAGAGCTGAATCTTCCCCATCCGGACATGCAAAATAGAGATTTTGTGTTATTGCCTTTAGCGGAAATAGCACCTCAAACAGTGCATCCTGTGTTTAAGAAAACCATAGCTCAGCTCAAGGAGGAATTGTTAAAGAGATGATTAAGCTTTTATATACAAAAGGAGAAAAGGCTGGCCAAGAATACTACAGTTGGCAGAATATTCAGCAATTTTGTCAGGAAACAATTCAGCAGGTTGCTATGGTAGCTTATGAGAATAAGCTGGACCAAAAAAGTGTCTTTACTCATTATGGTTTCGAGGTAGTAACTACTGCAACAGGAGCTAATGGATTTAAAAATGGCGTTTTGGCAAGCATGAATTTTTGGCTGGATAGTGTTCCTGATGTCATTTTCGAATATGATAGTGGTGATGCTGAAGGTAATGCACGTCAAATTGCTTTTTATGAACTGATGCATAAGATTGGTGAAATTCCTGGTATGCAGCTTTTTAGAACTAGCAGTAGATTATGGAATCTTTACAACGAATTAGATAATGGTATGGCTAAGGAACCAATTAAAATTTGGGAACCTACTGTTGACCATCCGCAAGAGCTTCTGATAGATTATCCTCGTGTGGGTGCTATGTTAGAGGCTGCTGGCTTATTAGGCAGTGAAAAGGAACGCGAGGTAAAAGTCGGGGAGTGGGCCTTCATGGAAATGCTTAATGGTGCTGACCCTGAAAAAACCATGCGCATCGTCAAGGATGTTAAACATTACGAAAATGCAAAGCTGCCGGTTAATAAATATGAGATTCCCGAGGATCTTTTTGCAGTTATATACGCTTTTCTAGAAGGCAAATTCTACGAAGAATTAAATTTGAATTCTGAGGAATAATTGTTAGTGAGGGGACAAAATGTTAGCAACAGAGAAAATTTTGGCTCGTTTTAAGAGCTATGTAGAAATAGAAACAACTTCAGCAGAAGACTTAGATTGCTTTCCTAGTTCAGCAAAAGAGCTGGATTTAGCGCGCTTTTTAGTAGAGGAGCTAAAGCAGCTTGGTTTAGCTGAGGTAGAGCTTACTGAATGGGGTTACGTTTTAGCTACTCTGCCTGCCAATGGTATGGAAGCACCTGTTTTGGGTTTAATTGCCCATATGGATACTAGCTGTGAAGCAAGTGGTGCTAATGTAAAGCTGCAGGTTCATCCAAACTATGATGGGGACAATATTTTACTTAGTGAAGGTATTGAATTAAAGCCTGGTGATTTTCCTGAACTGTTGAATTATGTGGGGCAGGATATTATTACCTCTGATGGTACAACTCTATTAGGTGCTGATGATAAAGCTGGTATTACAGCGATTATGTCTGCTTGCGAATATCTGCTGGAGCATCCGGAAATTAAACATGGTAAGGTTCGCTTAGCTTTTACTCCTGATGAAGAAATAGGTCGTGGTACGGAGCATTTTCCTTTGGAGAAATTTGGCGCTGAATATGCCTATACTGTAGATGGTGGCCAGATTGGTGAATTGAATTTTGAAACCTTTAATGCCTGCAATGCCCATGTAGTATTCCATGGCGTTTCTGTTCACCCTGGTGATGCAAAAAATAAAATGCGTAATGCTATTACCATGGCTGCAGAATGGCAAATGGAGCTACCCATGGCTGAACGTCCTGAGTATACGGAAAACTACGAAGGCTTTTACCATACCCTGCGTATAAACGGTGGCACTGATAAAGTCGAAATAGACATGAT
>JAKSOK010000084.1 GCA_024405615.1 Phascolarctobacterium sp. | reverse complement strand
AAAAATATTTCAAGCAGCCTTTATGAGGCTGCTTGTTTTTTATTTGCATAAGCATTTTCTTAAAAATAATTGAATTTTTATGCATTTTATGTTAAAATAATATTAACTTTGGGTTAAATCCATATTAATAATTTTTAATAAAAAAGGAGAAGTTATTATGAAACTGAAAGCATTATTAGCTGCTGGTATGGCAGGCATGATGTTGGTAGCTGCTGGTTGTGGCGGCGGCGACAAAAAAGCTGATGCTCCCAAAAAAGATGAACAAAGCCTGAAAGGCAAAAAACTGGTTATGTATGTATCCTTCCATGAAGATACTGCAAAAGGCTTAGCAGAACTGTTCAAGAAAAAGACTGGTGCTGAAGTAAGCTTTATCCGTCTGCCGACTGGCGAAGCAATCGCTCGTATGACCGCTGAAAAAGCTGCTCCGAAAGCTGACGTTTGGCTGGGCGGTACTTCTGACGGCCATGCTAAGATGAAGAAAGAAGGCATTACCGAAGCTTACGCTTCTCCTAACGATAAATTGATTCCTGCTGAATATCGTGACAAAGACAATTTCTGGCACGGTCTGTATCTGGAAACTCTGTCCATTGGCTACAACGAAGCTCGTTTCAAGAAAGAATTCGAACCTAAAGGTATCAAAGCTCCTACCAGCTTAGACGACCTGGTTAACCCCGCATTCAAGGGCGAAATCATCACTCCGGATCCGCGTAAATCTGGCACCGGCTTCACCTTCCTGAGCTCCGTACTGCAAGCTAAAGGCGACCAAGCTGGCTGGGATTTCATGAACAAATTCAAAGCTAACGTTGCACAATTCACTCCGTCCGGCTATACTCCGGCTCAAAAATGTGCAGCTGGCGAATACCTGATCACTGTTAACTTCGTTGCTGACCAAACTTTGGCATCCAACAAAGGCCAAAAGATTGTTTCCACCATCTACAAAGATGCTGGTTGGTCTGTAGTTCCTGTTTCCAAGATGGCTAACAAAGCTAACGATCAAGTTGCTAAAGCTTTCATCGATTTCTGCCTGACCAAGGAAGCTGAAGAAATCATCTCCAAGACCACCAACGCAATCGCTTGCAACCCTGAAGTTCCTGCACCTGCTGGTCAAAAACCCTTAAAAGAACTGCCTCTGTTTACTAAATATGATTTCGCTAAAGCTGGCGACATGAAGAAACAACTGACTGATAAGTTCTTTGCTAAATAATTTTGTTATTGCCTGTTACCCTCGCTCTCGGGCGAGGGTAATATTTGTTTAGGAGTGTTGTCATGAAGGAAAAAAATATAGGTCATGAACAAACAGGCTTTAAGACTGAGCTGAAGCTTTTGCTTAGAGAACCGCCTCTTTTAATTAGTATTATTGTAGTTTTTGCTCTCTTTGGTTTGTTTATCATTTATCCCTTTGCGAAAATTTTATTAGTACCGACGGCGGCAGATTGGGCGAAAGCTGTTACTGAGAAAGAATTTATCGAAGCTTTCTGTAATACAATGTTTTCTTCCTTGTTGGCAACAACAACGGCTATCGTTTTTGGTTTTATCTTTGCTTATGCTATTAACTATACGGATATTCCCTTTAAACGTTTCTTCCAAGTAGTAGCGCTGCTCCCAACTATGGCACCTTCCGTAGTTTCCGGCTTGGCGTTCATCATGCTGTTTGGTCGTCGTGGTTTTATCACTTGGGGACTTTTGCACTTAAAGGTTGATTTGTACGGTGCCTTTGGTTTGTGGGTTGTACAAACTATAGCTTTCTTCCCCTTAGCTTACATCACCATTTCTGGCGTTTTGAAATCAATCAGTCCGAACTTGGAATTGGCGGCACAGAATTTGGGTGCTCGCGGTTGGTACCTGTTCCGTACAGTTACCCTGCGTTTAGCTACTCCTGGCTTGGCTAGTGCTTTCCTGCTAGTAGGCATTAACACATTGGCCGACTTTGGTAACCCAATGTTGGTTGGTGCAAATTATCACGTGTTGGCAACTGAAGCTTATACTCAGGTTGTAGGTGCTTGGGACCTGCCCATGGGCGCAACATTGTCTGTTTTCCTGGTTATTCCTACAATTTTAGTATTCTTCGTCCAAAGATATTATCTTGAGAAAAACTCCTACGTTACCGTTACTGGTAAACCTGTAGCAGGCCTGATGCGCGTAACCTGCGGACCTGTAGCAAAATGGTGCTTCTTCGCGTTCTGCTGCTTCATCTGCTCTGCTATTATCTTGATTATTTCTGTAGTTTGCTTGTTTGCATTCACCAAGACCTTCGGTTATGATTGGTCCTTCACTATGGAATACTTCATTGAAGGTGTAATGCAATCTACTGTAATGCAAAACTCCTGGATTGCTTCCTTGAGTACTGCTACTATTACCACTTTGTTTGGTATTGCTTTAGCTTTCCTGACTATTCGTAAGCAATTCCCAGGTCGTGTTCTCATGGACTTCTTGGCTATGCTGCCTGTATCCCTGCCTGGTACTTTCATTGGTTTGGCTTTAATTTTGGCCTTTAATGACGGCCCCTTATCTTTGACTGGTACTCTGTGGATTATTATCCTAGGTATGACTTTACGCCAGATGCCCGTAGGCTATCGCCAAGCAGTTGCTGGCTTGAAACAAATTGATAAATCCCTGGAGCAGGCTTCTACCAACTTAGGTGCTAACAGCTTTGTAACCTTCAAACGCATTGTAGTACCTATGCTGAAAAATTCCCTCTCCGTAAGCTTTGTATATTCCTTCATGAAATCTATGAACACCTTAAGTACGGTTATCTTCTTGATTTCTCCTGAATGGAACTTAGCTTCTGTTAACATTATGAGCTTGTCAGACCATGGCTTCCTGGCTACCGCATCCGCTACTGCTTGTGGCATGATGATGACTATTTTTGTAACCTTTGGCTTGGTTAAACTGGTTCTCCGCGATAAGATTAACATTTTCGATTTGTAATAAAGGAGTAGCAATATGTCTGAATTAGTTTTGCAAATGAAGGCAATTAATAAATATTTTGGTAGTAGCCATGTAATTAAAGATGTTAATATGGATATCCCTAAGGGTGCTTTTGTTACCTTCTTAGGACCCTCTGGTTGTGGTAAAACTACTCTGTTGCGTATGGTAGCAGGCTTCTATGAACCTGATGAAGGCGAAATTCTGCTGAATGATAAACGTATCGAAAAGCTGCCTCCCTATGAACGTAACACTGCTATGGTATTCCAAGAATATGCTTTGTTCCCTCATATGTCTGTATTTGATAACGTAGCTTATGGCTTGAATGTTAAAGGTGTAGCCAAAGACGAAATCAAAAAACGTGTTACCGAAGCTTTGGAACTGATGCAACTGCAAGGTATGGAAAACCGCTTCCCCAACCAAATGTCTGGTGGCCAACAACAACGTGTAGCTGTTGCTCGTGCTTTGGTCATGAATCCGGAAGTATTACTGTTGGACGAACCTCTTTCCAACTTGGACGCTAAGCTGCGTGAAACTGTACGTGTAGAATTGCGTCAAATTCAACAAAAGATGGGTCTTTCTACTATTTATGTAACCCATGACCAATCCGAAGCTTTGTCCCTGTCCGACCTTATTGTTGTTCTGCGCAAAGGCGTTGTTCATCAAATCGGCAATCCTCAACAAATCTATTTTGAACCCAAAACTACTTTCGTAGCCGATTTCATTGGTACTACTAACTTGATTTTGGTTAAAGGTACTGGTAAGAACACTGTTGCTTATGGTGATGCTGAAGTTGAGGTTTATAAACAAACTGATAAGGGTCAAGGATATGTTCTGAGTATTCGTCCTGAAAGTGCAGCTTTAAGTGTTGAACCTCAAGAAGGCAAAACTTGCCTCAAGGGTGAAATTACTAATAAAATGTTCTTAGGTGAAAAAGTTCGTTATTTCATTAATGACAGCTTAGGTAAGGAATGGATTGTCGATATGTTTGACCCGGGCAAAGAAATTTTAAGTGGTCAAGTATATGTATGCTTTGCTGATAAAAAAGCATGGCTGATTGACGAAGAAGTTATTGATAAGGAAGAGTAAATTCCTTAGATTTTATGAGGAGTTTCTATATATTAGGGACTCCTCTAGTTTATTTGGGGTGAAAATTATGGATTTAAAAGCTAAGGCTACCCAGATTCGTGCTCAGGTGTTGAATATGATTTATACTGCAGGTACAGGTCATATTGGCGGAGATTTTAGTGAGACTGATATTCTGGTAGCTTTATATTATAAATATTTAAATTGCGGTCCTAAAATGGTAGAAAATCCAGAGCGTGATCGTTTTGTACTCAGTAAAGGTCATTGCGTAGAAGCGCTGTATTGCATTTTAGCTGACAAGGGGTTTATTCCTCAGGAGGAATTGGCAACCTATTCCCAATTTGGTTCTAAATATATTGGTCATCCTAATAATAAGGTTAATGGCATTGAAATGAACAGTGGTTCTTTAGGCCATGGCTTAGCTCTTGGTGTAGGCATGGCCTTAGCTGGTCGCATGGATAAACGTAGCTATAAAACCTACGTGCTCATGGGTGACGGCGAATTAGCAGAGGGCTCAGTTTGGGAAGCAGCTATGGCGGCTGCTCATTATAAATTGAACAATCTCATTGCTATTGTCGACCGTAACGGACTGCAAATCAGTGGTACTACGGAACAGGTTATGGCTCATGGAGATTTGGCGGGTCGTTTTAGTGCTTTTGGTTGGAATGTTATTGAACTAGAAGATGGTAATGATATGGGGCAGATTTGTGCTGGCATTGAAGCAGCACAAGCCTACGAGGCCGGTCCAACTGTCATTATTGCTCATACAACTAAGGGTAAAGGCTGTCCTTCTATAGAAAATAATGTAGCTTGGCATCATAAGGTACCTACTGATACTCAATACGAGGCTATGCAGATTGAACTAAAGGCAGGTGAACAGCATGAGTGAAGCAAATAAGCAAGTTATCTGCCAAGTATTAATGGAAAAAGCTGCTACGGATAAGGATATTGTAGTTCTGTGTAGTGATTCGCGTGGTAGTGGTTCTATGACAGATTTTGCAAATGCTTTTCCTGAACAATTTGTCGAGGTTGGCATTGCCGAACAAAATTTAGTAACCATCAGTGCTGGCTTAGCAAGCTGTGGCAAAAAAACTGTAGCTGTTTCTCCAGCTAGCTTTTTAAGTACCCGTAGCATGGAACAAGTAAAAGTTGATGTCGCTTATTCTCATACCAATGTTAAGCTTTTAGGCATTAGTGGTGGTGTTAGCTACGGTGCTTTGGGTATGACTCATCATTCTAACAATGATATTGCTGTTATAAGCTCTATTCCTGGCATGCGCGTGTATATTCCTAGCGATAGGTTACAATCTCGTAAGCTGTTTGAAGCTTTAATGGAAGATCAAGAACCTGCATATATTCGTGTAGGTCGTAATGCGGTTGCTGATGTTTATGAAGAAGGTAATGTTCCTTTTACTATGGATAAGGCAACTGTACTTCAAGAGGGCAGTGATGTAGCTATTATTGCTTGTGGTGAAATGGTTAAAGCAGCTCAGGAGGCTGGCAGACAATTAGCAGAGCAGGGCATTAGTGCAGAAGTTATAGATATGTATTGCCTGAAGCCTTTGGATAGAGAGGCAATTCAGCGTGTTGCTGCAAAATGCAAGGCAGTTGTAACTATTGAAGAACATGTGCTTATTGGTGGCTTAGGGTCCATGGTTTGTCAAACTCTTTGTGCTACCCATCCATTACCGGTAAAATGCTTAACTTTACCTGATACACCTGTAGTTACGGGTAAATCTCAGCAGGTTTTTGATTACTATGGCTTAAATGCTGATGGTATAGTAGTAGCTGCTAAGGAATTGCTAGGAGCAGAATAATGAATAAAAAGCAAAAGCTTATTAAATCTATGGAGCATGAAAGCATTAGCCCTAAGGTTGCTCTTGAGACTGCTTTAGAACTATATAGTGGTGAGCCAGATTACAATAGTTTGGAGGCTCTAGTGAAGGCACTTATGTATGCCATGCTGAAAAAAGGAGAAGTTTATACTGCTATTACCGGTGAAGAGATTCCTGATAATCCTAAGGATATTTTAACTGGAGTAAACTATAATGGGTTTGAATTGCGCACCCTAGAGTTAAAGGACGGTCGCCAGGTAGTAGTTGCTCTCACAAGTCAAGAAAAACTGAAGGATGTTCCACCTACAGCTTTTCTAGAAGTGCCTTTGGTAGAACTTATGGCCTACACAGCAGAACTAGAGGTAGATGGGCTGTTTATCAATCCAGGTCCGGCAAATTATTATATTCCAATGGAAATGCTAAAGGGCTATTTGGAACAATGGGAAACCATCCAAAAGCTGATGCAAAACCGTAAATGAAACAGGTGAATTATGCTAGAAAAATTAAAAGAGCAGGTTTGTGCTGCTAATCTAGATTTAGTTGCGAAGGGTGTTGTTTTATATACCTGGGGAAATGTCAGTGGCATTGACCGTGAAAAAGGCCTTGTAGTAATTAAACCCTCCGGTGTTGATTATGATAATATGAAGCCTGAAGATATGGTCGTGGTAGATTTAGAAACTGGTAAGGTTGTGGAAGGGCATTATAAACCCTCTTCAGATACTCCTACTCATTTAGAACTTTATAGACAATTTCCAACTATCGGTGGTGTTACTCATACCCATTCTACTAATGCTGTTGCTTTTGCTCAGGCAGGAATGGCAATTCCAGCTCTTGGCACTACCCATGCAGATTACTTCTATGGTGATATTCCTTGTACTCGTTCTTTGACAAAAGCTGAAGTTGAGGAAGCCTATGAATTTAATACAGGTAAGGTTATTGTAGAAACTGTTAAAACTGGTAACTATGATCCTTTAAGTATTCCCGGTATCGTAGTTTGTAACCATGGTCCTTTCTCTTGGGGGAAGGATGCAGCTAACTCTGTCTATAACGCAGTAGTTATGGAACGCGTAGCTGAGATGGATTTGAAAACCTTAGCTTTAAATCCCCAGGCAAGTATGCCACAATACGTTCTAGATAAGCACTATATGCGTAAGCATGGACCTAATGCTTATTATGGGCAAAAATAAGGAAGTTAAAGATGTTAAAAAATGTAGTTTTTGATGTTTGCAATGTTTTATTAGAGTTTGATTGCCACAACTTCGTTTACGAGGTTTTTGAAGATAAAAATATAGCTGACAATGTGAAAAAAGCATTAATTGATTATGACCTGTGGAATCAATTTGACATGGGACCCGAAAGCGAAGAAAAGATTGTTGAAGGCCTTTTAGCGGCATATCCTAGATATGCTAAGGAAATCAAATATGCTTTTGATGAGGCACCGAAGTATTTGACTCGTTGTGACTATCCAACAGCTTGGATTAAGGAATTGCAGGCAGCAGGCTTTAAGGTTTATATTTTATCCAATTATTGCCGTTACATGATTAATGCAAGACCGGATGCTATTGACTTTGTACCAGCCTTAGATGGAGGCTTTTTCTCCTGCAATATTCACATGATTAAGCCACATGCGGATATTTTTGAGAAGTTGTGTGAGGAATATCATTTAGAACCTGCAGAATGTATCTTTGTAGATGATAGACCTGATAATATCGAAGCAGCCAAAGGTTGTGGTTGGCAGGGTTTAGTGTTCACTAACTATGACGAAACCCATGCTAATCTGAAGCAAGTTTTGGGATATTAAAAAGAAAAGCAAGTATGCTGATGATAGCATACTTGCTTTTAATATTAGAACGGATTATTTATCTGTTTTTACGATTAGCGCTTGTAGCTCCAGGTCTTCAGT
>JAKSOK010000083.1 GCA_024405615.1 Phascolarctobacterium sp. | reverse complement strand
TTTGAAATTGTCACGCCGGATAAGATGCTTTTTTCTTCTGAAGAAGTAACTTATGTAGGTTTCCGTGCATTGTCTGGCAATCTGGGTGTTAAGGCTAAACATATGCCTATCATCGCAACTCTGGACGTAGCACCGCTGAAGCTGGAATTCGTTGATGGTTCTACCACTGAATTCGCTGTAGCTGGCGGCTTTTTGGAAATGAAAGACAATCATTGCACCGTATTAGCAACTATTGCTGAGCAAGATTCTGATATTGATCGTGCTCGTGCAGAAGCAGCTAAAGAACGTGCAGAAAAACGTCTGAAAGCCAAAGAAGCAGACCTGGACGTTAAACGTGCTCAAATTGCTTTGAAAAAAGCAATGATGCGTTTGCGCATTTGTGATACTTTAGGTAAAAAGTAATCAAAAGACAATGATAATTACCCCCATCTCTTGTTAGATGGGGGTTTTATTTTGTTTGAAAATAATTTTGCTATATTTGGTAGAGTATATTATAATATAAGTGAAGATAAAACAAGGAGGTATGGCTATGGAAAAGTTAGAAGTACTTCTTAAAGAAGAATTAGACAAACGTCCAGCAGGCATTGATCGTTGGGATAGACTTTGGGATGCTGCTGTTTTACTTCCAATAGTCTACGAGAATGACACTCCTTGTATATTGTTTGAGGTAAGAGCGAAAACTTTGCGCAGACAACCTGGAGAGATTTGCTTTCCAGGAGGACGGTATGAATGTAAAGATAAGCTTTTTGTAACTACAGCTATTCGTGAAACCTGCGAAGAATTAGGATTAGTTAAGGAAGATATAGAAATTATTGGCGCTTTAGATGCTTTAGTTACTCATTCGGGACCAATAATTCATCCATTTCTTGGAAAATTAAAGAACCATAGAAAGATTTCTTTTAGTTCAGCTGAGGTCGACAGTGTTTTCGCTGTTCCTGTTAAATTTCTATTAGAATGCAATCCCAGGATTGGTTATGTTCAGTTAGCTGATAAACCACGAGAAGATTTTCCTTTTGATTTAGTGCCGAGTAGGCAAAGAAATTGGCGCTACCATAAGGAATATGAAGTTTATTTTTATGAATATGAAGAAAAAGTGATTTGGGGTTTAACTGCAAGAATATTACATGCTTTTTTAGAAAATTATCGTGATGTTATGCAAAAGATTGTGAGGTAAATTATGCGTAATGAAAGAGGGGCAACTAATATTATTGCCATTTTGACTGCAGCTTTTGTGTTTGTTGCCATGCTAGGTTATTATTTTTGGGGTAAAGCTAAAGAAGAAGAAAGTTTTGGCCCTAGCGTAGATGGCATGAAAAAGGAAGAAAGATTGTCCTTGAAAAAGAATATCGTTGTATTAGGTGTTGATGAGCGCCCAGAAGAGGATGATCCTGGTCGCAGTGACACATTATTTGTTATGATGTTGGATACTGATAATAAATCTATCGGTTTATTATCTATTCCTAGAGATACGCGTGTCCGTATTCCTAAATACGGTTATGATAAAATAAATCATGCCTATCCTTTAGGTGGTAGAGAATTAACACAACGCACTGTAGAGGAGTTTTTAGGTATTCGAATTAATAATTACGTAATGGTTGATTTTAAAGGCTTTAAAGGTCTTGTTGATGCTATTGGCGGTGTTGATATTGATATTGAAAATGATATGTATTATCGCGATAGTTGGGATGGTTTTACTATTGATTTAAAGAAAGGTAAACAACACCTTAATGGTGAAACTGCAATTCAATATGTACGTTTCCGTGATGAAGAAGGCGATTTGGGTCGTGTAAAACGTCAACAGCATTTCCTTATGGCTATGTATGAAAAAATAGCATCTGAAGAATTGTTGAAGCATATTCCTGGATTAGCTAAGCAGCTTTCTCAAATGGTAAAAACGGATATGGATGTTACTGATATGATTACCATGGGTAGAGCTTTGCATTCTATGGTTAAGACTACGGGTATTAGTATGAAAACTGTTCCTGGTACCCCAGAATATATTAATGACATAAGCTACGTTCTTCCTGATATTCAGGCAACACGCAAATTGATGGCAGAAATGCAAGGCGCTGAAATGACAGGTAGATATAAAAGTGCTGCGGAGCTAATGGCTGCAGAATATAATAAAAATGTCAATGATGCAATGGAAAGAAAAAAAGCAAATAAAGACAACAAAGAAGATAAAATAAAAAAAGATGACAAAGCTAAGGATGCGAAGGCTAGTGCTGAACGCAAATTACAGGAGTTAAAGAAAAAACAAAGCAATAACCAAATTAAACAGGAAAGCAAGGAGAAGGAACAACAAACCGTAACCATTGCACCTGTGAAAAAATCCGTTGTTGTGAGAGTAGTCAATTGTAGTGGTGCTGCAGCTGCTGGAGATATTGCGGCTCATCGCTTGAGAAGTGCTGGTTTTACTGTAATTCGCGGAGGAAGTGGCAATCCAATTGCTGAAACTACTGTAATTTCAACAACAAATAATGGTGCAGTAGTAAGTAAGCTTTCTAGCATTCCTTTTGCTCATAATTTGCGTATTACTCGCGATGGTGCAGCAGATTGTGACGGTGTAGTTATGTTGGGTAAAAATTTCCAATAAGAGTAATTTGTATTCCGTGAGTAAATAGACAAAGGATTTGTATTCTTGAGAAGAACAAATTTAAAAAATACAAATAAAAAGGTTGCAATATATATTTAAATGTGCTATACTAATGGTACGTTAAATTAGCCCCTCATTTGGCCCTTCTCGTAAGGGCTTTTTTTTTGCCCTTTTTTAGGTAATTTAAGAATACGGGTTTGACAATTAAACCGAAAAAGCATAAAATTTAAATATAAGCGAGCTTTGAGCTCAAAAAGGAGGATGCATGATGGGTGATTTTTTGGAAAAAACCTTTAAGCTTCAAGCACATGGTACTAATGTAAAAACAGAGGTTATCGCTGGTGTTACAACCTTTATGACAATGGCTTATATTTTAGCTGTCAATCCAAGTATTTTATCTACTACAGGGATGGATGCAGGTGCTATTTTCGTGGCAACAGCATTAGGTGCAGCAATTGGTACTTTCTTAATGGCATTCTGTGCAAATTATCCTTTTGCATTAGCTCCTGGCATGGGCTTAAATGCGTTCTTTGCTTTTACTGTTGTGGGAATTATGAAATATTCCTGGCAAACAGCCTTGGCTGCGGTGTTTATTGAAGGTATTATCTTTTTAATCATGTCTCTTACTAAAATTAGAGAGGCAATTTTCAATTCTATTCCTTACGGCTTAAAGCTAGGCGTAAGCGGTGGTATTGGTTTGTTTATTGCTTTCATAGGTATGCAAAGTGCTAAAATTGTTGTAGATGGTCCCTGTCTAGTTGGCTTGTATAATTTTAAGGCAGCCATTGTAGATGGTTCTATTCATACCACAGGCGTGGGCGTAATTCTTGCTTTGATTGGTGTGTTAGCAACTGTAATTTTAATGCAAAAGAAAGTTCCGGGAGATATCTTGATTGGCATCTTGTTGACCTGGGGCTTAGGTATGCTCTGTGAAGTTACTGGTATTTATGTTCCTAATCCTAAATTAGGTATGTTTTCTGTAATGCCTAACTTTAGTAATGGTTTAAGCATTCCTAGCTTAGCTCCAACTTTTATGCAAATGGATTTCTCCAATGTTATGACCTTTGGTTTCGTAACGGTTATGCTTTCCTTTATGTTTGTTGATTTGTTTGACACCTTAGGTACTTTGATGGGTGTTGCTTCTAAGGCAGAGCTTTTAGATGAAAAGGGTTATCTTCCTAATATCAAAGGTGCTTTATTAGCCGATTCCATTGGTACTGCCGTTGGTGCTGTGCTTGGTACTTCTACTGTAAGTACTTACGTAGAAAGCTCTGCTGGTGTTAGTGTGGGTGGTCGTACTGGCTTAACTTCAATAGTAACAGGATTATTATTTATTGCCAGCTTAGTTTTGTCTCCAATCTTTCTTGCTATTCCTGCTTTTGCGACAGCTCCGGCTTTAATAGTAGTTGGTTTCCTGATGGTAAATGCTATTTTGAAGGTTCCTTTTGATGATTTTACGGAAGCATTTCCTGCTTATGTAGCTATGATTGCAATGCCTTTCACGTATTCTATTTCAGAAGGTATTGCTATGGGCATCATTTCCTACACTGTTATCAATGTTGTAACTGGACAATACAAAACTAAGAATGTTAGTGGTTTGATTTATATTTTGGCAGTAATCTTTGTTCTAAAGTACATTTTTGTATAAATAATAAAGTTCATAAGC
The DNA here is from genome assembly GCA_024405615.1 of Phascolarctobacterium sp. Taxonomy (GTDB): domain Bacteria; phylum Bacillota; class Negativicutes; order Acidaminococcales; family Acidaminococcaceae; genus Phascolarctobacterium_A. The sequence continues at coordinate 3,571 of JAKSOK010000083.1, read as the reverse complement.
TAGTCCTTAATTGGACTAGCTTTTTTTAATTAATTGTTTATAAATTTTTATTCAATTAAAGCGATAGGTAACTAGAAAAAACTAAAAAAATATGGTAAAATAAAGGATATTATGGGATAAGTGTTTAATTATATAGAAGATTATGAGGAGTGTTTTTATGAATGAGAATATTCATTATGTACTAGATAGTGTATCTGCTATTCAAGAGACAGAATTAATGAACGATCCTCGCATACATGTTGTTCGTTTAGTTGTACGCCATGGTTCGGAAGAATGGTACGATGGTGACAAATCTTTGGAAGAAATGGTTGCCATGATAGAAAAAAGTGGTGAATTGCCATCAACCTCTCAGCCACCATTAGGTGAATTATTGGAATTACTTACAGATTTATCTAAACAAGGTAAAAAAGTTATCTTTGTTACTTTGTCTTCTGGTTTAAGTGGTACTTATCAAACTGCATGTATGGCTGCAAAACAAGTTATGAGCGAAATTAAAGGCGCCGACATTCGTGTTATTGATGGTAAAACTTGCGGCGCTCCATTGATTGGTGTAGCTCAAGCTGTAATGGCTAAAGCAGATGCTGGCTGTAACGACATGGATGAATTGGAACGTTATGGTAATGATGTAGTAGCAAGAACTGCTACTTATTTCAGTGTGGCTGACCTTGAATATTTACGTAAAGGTGGTCGTATTGGTAAAGCCAGTGCTTTTATTGGTGGAATATTAGGGATTCGTCCTATTCTTATAATGGATAAAGACGGCAAAGTCGGAGTTGTAGATAAATGCCGTAGTCGTAAAAAGGTTCTAAAACGCTTAATCGAGCTTGCTGCATCTGAAGGTGAGTTAGAAGCAATTTATGTGTGTGATGCTCTGTGTGATGAGGATGCAATTGCTGAGGAGAAACAATTGCAAGAGCTTTATCCTGGCGTACCCACAATGCGTACTTCTATTGGTACTGTATTAACAGCGCATTTAGGACCTGGCGTAATCGGTGTCTTTGTTCGTCGCAAAGCTTAAAGGAGAAGAGGTTTATCATGAGTAGTGAAAAAGCGGTAATTAGTGGCAAACAATTTAAGGATATGCTGCTAGGAGCTTATCATAGTTTCGAAAAGAATTTTGAAACTATTAATGACCTGAATGTATTCCCAGTACCTGATGGAGATACTGGTTCTAATATGCTTCATACTATAGCTTCTGTTGCTAAGGCTATTAGCGCGATTCCTGATGATGCACCCGCTGGAGAAATCGGCGCTGTTGCTGCACGTAGTGCTATTATGGGTGCACGTGGCAATTCTGGCGTTATTTTAAGTCAATTGTTGCGTGGTATTGGCAAGGGTGTTGCTGGTAAGAAAACCTTAACTAATACTGAAATTGGTAAAGCTTTCCAATATGGTATTCTTTATGCTTATCGTAGCGTTTCGAAACCCGTGGAAGGTACTATTTTGAGTGTTGCACGTGGTATGGCTAAGAGAGCTTATTCTGCTACTCGTAGCTGTGATACTTTGGAAGAAGTTTTAAATGAAGCTATACGTGTAGGCAAAGAGGAATTAGCAGAAACTCCTGAGAAGTTGCCAGTTTTAAAGGCTGCAGGTGTAGTTGATGCTGGTGGGCAGGGATTAATCTGCTTCTTTGAAGGTTGCTTAGCTGGTCTCCGTGGTGAAGAATGTGAAGCTTTAGTTATTGCAACTCCTCCTAAGTCTCAAAAGATGGGAACTGGCGAGCCTTTAGATTTGGAATTCCCCTATTGTACAGAATTTATCGTTAAAGAAGCTAACGTTACTAAAGAAGAAGTATCCGAGGCTTTAACAATCTATGGTAACTCAATGATTGTTGCTGTTATGGATGATATTGTAAAAGTACATATCCATACCAAACATCCGGGCGATGCTTTAAATAGAGCTCAACAATGGGGCTCCTTACATGATATTAAGATTAATAATATGGTTGATGAGCATGAAGAACGCCTGTTTAAATCTGAAGCTGCTGCTCCTGTTGCCAAAAAGGGTTTAGGCGTTTTAACTGTTGCAGCTGGTGATGGCATAGCGAAAATTATGCATCAATTAGGCGCTGCTGATATCATTAGCGGTGGTCAAAGCATGAATCCTCCTGTAGAGGATTTCGTAAATGCTATTGAAAACGGTTCTTGTGAGCAATATATTATTCTTCCTAACAACAAAAATATTATTTTAGCTGCTGAACAAGTTAAGAAATTATTAGGCGCTTCTAAAGTAAGCTATATTCCTACAACTAACTTAGCACAAGGTTTGGCTGCATTATTGCATTATGATGCAACTAAGAGTATGATTGAAAATACTGCAATCATGACCAATGAAGCTAAGCAAGCAGTTAGTGGCTCTGTTACTGTTGCTGTTCGTGATAGTGTTGTTGATGGTATTGTAGTTAAGAAGGGCGATTATTTAGGCCTGTTAAATGATAAAATCGTTTGCACTGGTTCTAGCATTAAAGAAGTATTAGTAAAACTGCTTGAAGGCGGTGACTACGAGCTTATCAGTCTGTATTATGGTGATACTCTTGACGAAGATGGTGCTGAAGCTCTTGCTGAAGAACTAGGAGAAGTTAATGAGGATTGGGAAGTAGAAACCTTCTACGGTGGACAACCCCTGTATCCTTTGTTAATTGCAATGGAGTAAAACTAAGGATTTAGAGGTGTACTAAGATATTTGTACACCTCTTTTTTATTGATTAGGTGTTTAGATATGAGTGAATTTAGAGTTGCTATGCTTGCTAGTGGAAGCAAAGGCAATGCTGCCATAATTGCTATAGATAAGCAGTATTTTTTGGTTGATATGGGCTTAAGCTGCAGAGAACTTGTTACAAGAATGAAGACAATACATCTTACGCCAGAACAACTTTCTGCAATATTTATTACCCATGAGCATATTGATCACGTCAAAGGATTAGCTACCTTTACAAAAAAATACTCTACTCCTATATACAGCAGTGAACGTACATGGAGAGCAATTCTTAATAAAGAAAAAAATATTAATCGAAGTGTTTGCCATATTATTGACACAAATATTCACTACAATAATATCAAGATAAGTAGCTTTGCTATTCCTCATGATGCTATTGATCCACACGGATATATTTTTGAAAATATAGCAAGTGGAGAAAAGTGTACCTATTTAACTGATACAGGTTTCATCACAGATACAGTAAGAACTGCAGTAGAGGATGCTGACTTACTGGTTTTAGAAGCAAACCACGATGTTGAAATGTTAAAAAATGGTAGATATCCTGCGCAATTGAAACAACGCATATTGAGTACACGTGGTCATTTATCAAATGAAACGGCAGGCTATCTTTTAGCTGAGATGAAAAAAGCACCTCAATGTGTTTTTTTAGCCCATTTGAGTGAAGAAAATAATCGTCCGTTGTTGGCGTTAAATACTGTAAAAGATGTTTTGTCTCGCCTTGGAAGTAAGCAAAACATTGATATATATGTAGCAGCGCAACATGAAGTTGTTGCAAACTTTTTGATTGATCAAATGGAATTGTTTTAGTGAAATTTGAAGGAGTGAAGATCATGAAAAAGAATTTTTGGAAAAA
>JAKSOK010000082.1 GCA_024405615.1 Phascolarctobacterium sp. | reverse complement strand
GACAAATAATAAAGATTATAGCCCTTAGCTTTAAGCTCCTGTAACCAAGGAATAGCATATTCAACAGGACCAATACATTCATTTAATCTGGACAAAGTTTCTACAATTTCACGAGTATGCTTAGGATCGTAATCACGCATACGCTCGAAGATTTGCTCCTCGGGAATGACGTTACGATTTAACTCGTTCCAAAGATGACTTTTCCAGATAGCAGCATCAACAGCTGCCACCGTAGCCTCGTCTTTATGTATACTATGTAAATAGGCTTGCCAATCGAAAGCTGCTAAAACGCCTCCGATGTCAAAAATAATGTTTTTCAGCATTAGAAACTCCACTTATCGTAGATTTTTTTCAGTTCAGGGTTAGCATCTAACCCTTTCTTAGTCAGTTGCAGAACGCAGCTACCTTTTTCACTAGTACCTGCCATCTTGAAGAAATTAACAAAGTCAAATTCATTAAACAGGGTAACATCCAGCATTAAATCCAGCTTGCCTTTGTTAACGTCAAAATCTGTTTTATATTTATAGTCATTAAGCTTAAAGTAAGGTGCACCAAAAGCTTTAGCACGCTCCAAGCCTTGCTTGATCAGGATATCTGCTTCTAGCTTAGCAACCATAGGATTGGACAGCAATTTAGCTAAATCTTTATCATTGTTGATTTTTACACTGCAGGAAGCAAAGAGTTGATCCAAGGAAGCTAAGAAAGCATTACCCACAACTTCACCATTATCTTTAGTTAAGGGCTTTTCGCTCTTATTCACATGGTCAGTAATCTTTTCAGTAAACTTAACCATGGTATCAGCGGGAAGCGCCAAGCTTAATACGGCTGGTTTGTTTTTATCGTTAAAATTATATTGTGCATAAGCCCAAGCTTCAGGCAGAACAACTTTTCTGCCACCGATAGCATCGTTATAGGCAATTTCTTGTTTAGCAGTTTTTACAGGAGCTGCTGTTTTGAAAAGCTTCACAAATTGAACATGGTCCTGCCAAATTTTAGTGGCTAAGACGGGGTCCAGCTTGTTTCTCTTAACTGGCTCAAACTTAGGTGTCTCTTTTTTCTTATCCTCTACAATGGATTTAGTATCTTTAGTTTCTTTTTTATCTTTTGTATCTTCAGGCTCTTTTAGTTCAGCATAGGTATCATTGCAACCGGTAGCCAATAAATACATCACATTATTAGCAGAAATAAAGCTTAAATCTGTGGTAACGAGTTCATTGGCACGTTTTTGAGATATGCTGAGGGTTATAGCCTTTTTGCCACCGATTTTATCTAAACGAATTTCGGGTTTAATTTCTTCGTCCAGCTTTTTCATGGCATCTTCTAAAACGCTATCTTTTTCATAGTTGATTTTAGAATAATTTTTTAAGTCTAACATGGGCAGCTTCAGCATGCCTTTGTCCAGTTCGTTCTTATCTAAGACTGCTAATTTATTATAGCATTCATCAAAATAAGCGGTAGTAAAGGGTTTTTCTATTACCTTTTCCATATCTTCGGCTTTGAAGTAGCTAACTGCATGCAAAGAATTTTTGTCAGCATTTTTATAGCCGTAAATCTTACTGCTTTCCATGATGAACTCAGGGGTCTTATTATTCAAGCTATAACCAGCATATTGATTGGTATAAGCAAAAGCGCTGGAAGCACACAATAACAGAGCGGCGCATAAATAAGCGGTTTTCTTCATCAGATGGCACCTCTTTCTTTTGGATCAATCTTCTCAATCTGGTTTACTATTCTTTCATATTCTCTTATTATATACTATTTTACCTATTATGTCACGATGTTTAGGGATATTCTCTCACAAAAAAAGATTTAAGCAAATTTGCATTCACTTAAATCTTTTTGCTTTTATTTTAGTTCGGACTCAATAATGATGCCTTTAGCGAAAGCTAGAAGAACTTTTTTCTGATTGTCATTCAATTCATGCCAATACTTTAAGATCAACTTGTCTTCGTTGGTGATGACAATAGCTTCGGGATCTCTATTAAAGAAATCAAAAACGCTAATGCCTAAGCCTTCACATAGCTTTGCCAGGGTAGTGATAGATGGCAAGGTTTTACCACGTGCCATGGTTGACAGTGAAGATTGAGCTATACCGGTTAATTGACAAAGCTTATATTTTGACATCTTGCGTTCTGCACACAGCTCGTCAATTCTCTCCACAACAAAGGTTTCTAGTTTAACACCATTTTCATTTTGCATATTTTCTTCCATGGACTACGTCTCCTCGATGAATTATATTTCTTAAGTATATTATACTCAAAAGAATTAAGGAGTGTTAGGTTTATAATTGCAAGGATTTATTGTTCTGTAAATTAAAACTTTTATAAGTAAATTTTATTTTTATGTTTTTATATACATTATAATTTCATACTGATAAACTTTAACGTTGTATATTTATATCCACCAAAATATAAGTTACTATAGACACTTAACTATCTCGATAGCCTTTATTAATTATTTATATTGGTTCTAAGTTGAATTGCTTCGGCAATATGTTTATCTTTTATAAATTTACTATTATCTAAATCCGCAATAGTTCGAGCAACCTTAAGAATTCTATCATGACTACGAGCACTTAAATTTAATGCTGCAAAATATCTCTCCATAACTATTAAAGCATTCTCATCCAAAAGACAGTATTTAACTACTTCACGTCTACTCATTTGTGCATTACAGTGTACATTGGTCGTCGTAAAACGTTTTTGCTGTATTTGGCGAGCTTTAATAACTCTAGCTCTAATTTGGTCAGAGGTCTCACCTGCTTTCTTTTCCTTTAGTTCATTATATTCCACCCTCACTAGATTGATCTGCATATCAATCCTATCCAAAAGTGGTCCTGAAATTTTGCGTCTATAAGCGTCAATTTGCTTTTGTTTACAGCTACATCGATGCAACCTATCTCCTAAATAACCACAAGGACATGGATTTTGTGCAGCCACTAACAGAAACTTGCTAGGATAAGTTATAGCAGCTCTAACTCTAGAAATACTTACACATCCATCTTCAATTGGTTGACGTAGCATTTCTAGTGTATTACGCTCAAATTCAGGAAACTCATCCAAAAATAATACTCCATTATGACTCAACGTAACCTCACCTGGCTTGGGTATATTACCACCACCTAAAAGTGCACTAGAAGAAATGCTGTGATGCGGACTACGAAAAGGACGCTCTAACATGATGCTTTCACCCTCAGGCAACATATCTGTAATACTATAGATTTTTGTAACCTCTAAGGCCTCTTCTTCTGTCATAGGCGGTAATATGGTGACTAATCTTCTAGCTAACATTGTTTTGCCACATCCAGGAGTCCCCATCAATAGAACACTATGCCCACCTGCTGCAGCAATTTCTAATGCACGTTTAGCATAATACTGTCCTTTAATGTCAGAAAAATCTTCAATATAGTCCCTTTTAGAACTTTCTAAAACATTTTCCTTAGTCAAAGGTTCAAGCTTTTCCTTTCCTTGTAAATGTTTTACAAGCTCTATTAAAGTTTGAGGGGTATAAACAACAATATCATTAATAAGTTTTCCTTCATTCTGATTAGTAAAGGGAATATAAATTTCCTTATAATCACTCTTTTTCGCGTCCATGACCATTGGAAGCACACCAGATACTTTTCTAATAGAACCATCCATGGAAAGCTCGCCAACAAAAATCTTCCCCTCTACTGCTTCTGGCTCCAGAATTCTTGAACTAACGAGAATGCCTATTGCGATGGGTAAATCAAGGCCGGAGCCCTCTTTTTTCAAATCAGCAGGCGCCAGATTGACTGTTATTTTTGTCATTGGATAAGGCAAATAAGAGTTGCGTATTGCCGCTTTAACTCGTTCCTTGGATTCTCTTACTGCGGTAGCAGGCAAACCTACAATATCAAAACCAGGTAAGCCATTAGAAACATCAACTTCTACAATAATCTTCTCACCCTCAATACCGAGAGTGGTTTCACCAATAACTTGTGAAAACATGATTTTCTCCTTAAAAACAATGTGGATAATGATTAAATAATAATACTTTTTCTTGATCTTTAACGATCTCAATTACATCAAAAGATATTATAGGCATATTATCAAGTAAGCCCTCACACATCATGTAATATTGAGCTATACGCCTTATTTTTTGTTGCTTAGTAAAAGTAACTGCCTCTGCAGGTTGCCCTGTAATAGTTGAAAGTCTTGTTTTTACCTCTACAAAAGTTAATACATCATCTTTTGTAGCAATAATATCAATTTCTCCTAATCTACATCTGTAATTTCTGTACAAAATAAGATATCCACTAAGCTCTAAATATCTTGTAGCCAATTCTTCTCCGTCCTGACCTAATATCGGTCGTAAATCTTTCGTTTCCTCCATATAAATTTAACATGCCTCCTTTAGCACAAATTGTTCAGTATAAAATTTTATTTAGTTGACTAGGGTTGTATCCCGTCAACTAGTAACTTTAGGTTAATTATTTACAATAACCTCCTAAATAAAAAAAGGCCCTTGGGGCTTTAAACCTCCAATTGCCTTTATGATGATTATAGCACATTAATATCTGAATTGCAAGACAATTCTTAAAATGTTTCAAAAAGTAGCAAGCATTCATCAGAATGCAGATACAAAGAAAATAATTTAGACTAGCATAATTATCCTTTCTGATGATATAATAGTTAAAGTTATATTTCCGAAAGTATGAGGAGCTTTATGTATTTATTAAGCAATTTAGATTGGTCGCCTCTTTTTATATCACTCCAAACTGCAGTAGTTACCATCCTCATAGTATTTTTTTTAGGAGTTTTGGCTGCCTGGAAAGTGGTACAGATAAAAAATGAGGCTTACAAAATATGGATAGACGGACTTTTAACGTTGCCCTTGGTTTTACCCCCAACCGTAGTAGGTTTCGTACTGCTCTATTTGTTAGGTAATAACGGACCCATTGGCTATTATCTTGTTAATTATTGCGGTTTACAAATAGCCTTTACCTGGTTAGCCACAGTCGTTACAGCCTCAGTAATCAGTTTTCCCCTAATGTATCGCTGTGCTAAGGCCGCTTTAGAGCAAGTAGATGAAGGCCTTTGGTTGGCAGCTAAAGCTTTAGCTATGCCTGAATGGCGCATATTTTATCGCATCATACTGCCTAATGCCATTCCAGGCCTCTTAGCAGGTGCTTCCCTAGCCTTTGCCAGAGCCTTAGGTGAATTTGGCGCTACTACCATGCTAGCCGGCAATATTATCGGTCAAACCAGAACATTGCCTCAAGCAATTTATTCAGAAGCCGTCAGTGGAGAGATGACCACAGCAGGCTGGTATACCCTAGTAATAGTCTTTATCTGTCTGGCTGCCGTTATATCCGTCAACTGGTATGTCTATAGAACAAGAAAACACAAGCAGGACTAAGTCATGAAAAAACTAATTTACATTTTACTTATTGTAACCAGCCTTTTACTCGCAGGCTGCAAAGAACAGGCCAAGGAGCAACCAACCATCAGGTTTGCTGCCGCAGCTAGCCTAGAGAAAATGTTCGAGCAAAAGCTTCTGCCCCTGTATAAGCAGCAAAATCCTAAGCTTAATCTACAAGGAACTTATGCAGGTTCAGGCAAATTGCAGATCCAAATCGAACAAGGAATGCAGGCTGATGTTTTCATTTCTGCCTCCACAAAACAGTTGCAAGCTTTACAGGCCAAAGGACTGGTACAAACCAGTAAACCCTTGCTCAAAAATGAACTAGTACTGATAGTACCAGCTAAGGACAAGAGCACTATACGTACATTTAACGATTTTGCCCAAGCTAAACAACCTGCAATTGGAGATTATAAAACCGTACCTGCAGGGCAATATGCCAAAGAAGCCTTAGAAAAGCTAGGCCTTTGGCAAACGGTAGCCCACAGAGTAAGCCTTGGAAGTAATGTAGTAGAGGTATTACATTGGGTCGCTCAGGGTAGCGCAGATGCCGGCTTAGTCTATGCTACAGATGCCGCCAGCAACAGCCAAGTTAAAGTAGTTGCAGCTGTCCCCAAAACTCTCTTGACAGACTCCATTATTTATCCTTTGATAGTATTAAAATCTAATAATCAGAGCCCTCATGTCCAAAGCTTTGTAGAATTTTTACAAAGCAAGGAAGCTCAGGCTATCTATCAGGAATATGGTTTCAGCCACTAACCTGCCTAACCACAAAGCAAATTTAGGTGAATTCATCTAGTCATAAAAAGTCCAAAATAAAAAACGCAATTCTTAGGTTTCCCTTGGAATTGCGTTTTATTTTTTAATTAGAAATCCTCTGCATCAGTAAACCAGTTAATCAAATAACCCTTATGTGCTGATTCAAGGATTAAGCCCATAACATTCTTGTGCCCTGTTTTTGAAAGAATGTTACTTACGTGGAAGGTAACCGTTCTCTTGCTTACCCCTAAAGTTTGTCCTATGGCATCGTAAGACATGTTTTGGCATAAATAAGAGATAATCTCCAACTCACGATCGGTTAAATTAACCTTGAAAGGCCCCCACATGTTTTGATGGGAGAAATTCGGGAACACATGCTCCCCTTTCATAGTACGCCACAAAACAGAAACAAATTCATTCGGTTTTGCAGAACGTACGATGCAACAATCTACGCCTGCTTTTTTCGCAGCTTCGATGTGTGCATACTTGGCCATATCCAGCATCATGATGATCTTCACTGCAGGATATGAATCCTTGACCTTAGCAGCAGCCGTAAAACCAGTGTTTTTCAGGAAGAAAAAGGTACGCATGACTATTATGTCAGGCTTGAACTTTTCCACATCCTCATCTAGGTGGTCAACGTTACTAAGAACTCCAACCACTCTGTGTTCTGGCAGACTGTTGAAAATTGTCTGTAAGGTCGTTACAAATATTTCCTCATTGTCTACTAATAATATCCTATACATCGCCCAAATCCTACTTTCCTCGACACTAAAGTAAAATATATATAAGATGCCTGTATACATTTTATCACAGATGTGTAAAATGTTCAAGTAGGAAGTTTAGAAAAATTATTTTAATTGATAATGAAAATTATCAGTTAAAGGCGAATATAAAATATTTTGTTCTTCCTCTACTGGCGCTAAATTCATGCTCTTAATAGGCTCGTAGCTACGACGATGCCAAATACTTGCCCCATGCTCCCTAATAGCTTGCATATGTAAAGCACTACCATACCCTTTGTGTCCTGCAAAGCCGTAAACAGGATAAAGCTTATCCAAGTCCTCCATAATACGATCACGAGTAACCTTCGCAATAATAGAAGCTGCAGCAATGGAAGCACTCAAAGCATCACCATGCACAATAGCCACACTTTTTACACCTTCCACATGCACCGGCATGGCATCCACCAAAGCAACCTGAGGCTTAATAGCCAGATGGGAAATAACCTCCGCCATGCCCTCTTGGGTAGCACGATAAATGTTCTTCGTATCGATATTGCTAATGCTCACAATATTAACGCTGATGGCAATAGCTTTAGCCACAACCTCATCGTAAAGCTTGTCGCGTTTCACAGCGCTTATTTGCTTGGAGTCGTTTAAACCGCTGATAAAAACATCCTTAGGCAGAATGACAGAAGCTATAACCAAAGGACCAGCTAAAGGGCCTCTGCCCGCTTCGTCCACGCCGCAGATATATTCTGCACCCTCAGCCGTAAACTTTCTTTCGAACTCCATCATCTTATAAAAGCGTTGCTTTTCCTCAGCTTCTTTTTCCAAGCGCTTGTAATAGCTTTGTACCAGCTTTTGTACGCCAGCTCTAGCATCAGCCTTAAATTCCTCCAGCTGTGCTTCCGTTGGATTTTCCGCAAGTATTGCTTTAATTTCATTTATTTTCATAGCCATGATAAATCATCCTTTATGCAAAATAAGATGCTAAAATTATATCATAAATCGCTCTTAGAAACAAATAAGG